>PMSZ01000188.1 GCA_003168235.1 Acidobacteriaceae bacterium | reverse complement strand
AGACGCGATTGAAGTGATGGCGACGGTTGTCGAACCGTTGCCCAATGCCATGTTCAAGGTGGAGCTCGAAAACAAACACCAGGTACTGGCGCACGTTTCCGGCAAGATGCGGAAGAACTTCATACGCATATTGCCAGGAGACAAAGTCGCGGTCGAACTTTCTCCGTACGACTTGAATCGCGGACGGATTGTGTACCGCTACAAATAGATTTCTGATTTGTCATCCTGAGCGTAGCGAGGGATCCGCAGTTGGGTTCACTGAGAACTGACAACTGAGAACTGGAAACCGGTTATGAAAGTAAGAGCGTCGGTAAAGAAAATTTGCGACAAGTGCAAGGTCATCCACCGCAAGGGAGTGGTGCGGGTGATTTGCGAGAATTCGAAACATAAGCAGCGTCAGGGGTAAGGAAGCTACGGGCTTCGAGCTATGCGCTTGAGGCCAATACGGGTTGCTCGCGGCTTGAAGCTCGTAGCAACCGGAAGCTAGCAGGAAGGATCAGGAATTTATGGCACGTATTGCAGGCGTCGATCTTCCGCGAAACAAGCACGCGAACATCGCGCTCACTTACATCTACGGGATAGGCAATTCGCGCGCGGCGCGGATTCTGGACGCAGCGAAAGTCGACCCGATGAAGAAGATTTCCGACCTTGGAGAAGATGAGGTCAACCGCATCCGCCAGGTGATTGAAGCCGAAGGCTCGGTCGAAGGCGATCTGCGCAAGGACGTTTCGATGAACATCAAGCGGCTCATCGAAATCGGTTCGTATCGCGGATTCCGACATCGCCGGAACCTGCCGGTCCGTGGGCAGCGCACGCACACCAATGCCCGCACCCGCAAAGGTCCGCGCAAAGGCACGGTCGCGCAGAAGAAGAAGACGGCTAAAGCGTAACAACCAGGTGTCAGGTCTTAGGTGTCAGGTCTTAGCAAACAAGACCTGCCTGAGACCTGAGACCTAAGAACTGAGACCTACTACATGGCAAAACCAGTGGCAGCAGGCGGCGCTCCGGCGCCCGAGAAAAAAGGCAAGAAAAAAACGTTCAAGAAAAAAGAGCGCAAACACGTTCCGCACGGACTCGTGCACGTGCAGGCTTCTTTCAACAACACCATTGTGACCATTACCGATATGTCGGGCAATGTGCTGTCGTGGAAGAGTTCGGGTTCGCTCGGCTTCCGCGGGTCACGTAAAGGGACTCCGTTTGCCGCGCAGCAGGCGGCGTCGAGCGCCGCCAGCATGGCGCGCGATCACGGGGTTCGCTCGGTGGATGTGCGCGTCAGCGGTCCGGGATCGGGGCGTGAATCAGCGGTACGCGCACTGGCCTCGGCGGGAATCGAAGTCCGGTCGATCAAAGACACGACGCCGATTCCGCACAACGGTTGCCGTCCGCCGAAACGGCGTCGAGTGTAGAAACTCAGGTGTTAGGTCGCAGGTGTTAGGTCTTGGCAAATCAAGACCTTTCTAAGACCTAACAACTAAAACCTGAATTTTGGTCCGGGACGAAGGGTGAAGCCATACCTGTAAACCGGTCATCTAACGAAGGAGAACAAATTGGCACGTTATACGGATGCTGTGTGTCGTCTCTGTCGCCGGGAAGGCATCAAGCTCTTCCTCAAAGGCACGAAGTGCTTTAGCGACAAATGTCCCATTGAGAAGCGCAACTTCGCTCCCGGACAACACGGGAAAGACAAAAAGACCAAAGTTGTGGGTTACGGTCTGCAGTTGCGCGAAAAACAGAAAGCCAAACGCATCTACTTCACCCAGGAAGGCCAGTTCCGGAATTACTTCGAGAACGCGGTCCTGTCCAAAGGCGTGACCGGTGCGAAGCTACTCGAATCGCTCGAACGGCGTCTGGACAACGTGGTCTATCGACTCGGTTTCGGCATCTCCCGCCGCCAGGCACGCCAGTTGGTGCGTCACGGGCACGTGCAGGTGAATGGCAAGAAGGTCAACATTCCCTCCTATGAAGTCGCGGTGGGCGAGGAGATTCAGATTCGCGAGAGCAGCCGCAAGATCCCGATTCTGGAGACGGCAAGGGATTTCGCCAGTCATCAGCCGGCGCCGGTGTGGCTGGAGATCGATCGCGAGAACTATAAAGGCCGCGTAATTGCGCTGCCGAGACGCGAAGATATTCAGTTGCCGGTGAACGAGCAGCTGATTGTCGAGCTGTATAGCAAGTAAGTCGATAGTCGTTGGTCGTTAGTCGTTGGCAAAACCACGTGCCCGCGAACGACCATCGACGAACGACCGACGACTGATTTTTTGGCCTACGATTCGTGCCAGATCAGCCTTTCCTGGTTTCGCCTGAGCTGGGCCGCTCAGGAGCAGGATTGAGCCACATGGCCGAGAGGAGCAACACAATATGCTTTGGAGAGGTTTTCAAAAACCGAAACGTCTGGCGAGCGATACCAGTTCGCTGACTGACAAATACGGGATGTTCTGGGCGCAGCCGTTTGAGCGCGGATTCGGCACCACTATCGGCAACGCGCTGCGGCGTGTGCTGCTGAGTTCGATCGAAGGCGCGGCGGTTACTGCGGTGAAGATCGAAGGCGTGCTGCACGAGTTCCAGTCGATCCCGGGCGTGGTTGAAGACGCGACCGACATTATCCTGAACCTGAAGCAAGTGCCGTTCAAGCTAGCCGGAGACGGTCCGAAGGCGATTTACCTGCGCGCCGACCAGCCGGGCGTGGTTACCAGCGGTATGATCGAAGCCGACGGCGATGTGGAAGTGCTGGACAAGGAAATTTACATTGCAACGGTGAGCGAGGGCGGCAAACTCGACATGGAGATGCGCCTGAAGCGCGGTCGCGGTTACGTTTCCGCGGACAAGAATTTCGAGGACGATCTCGGCATTGGTTTCATTCCCATCGATTCCGTGCATACGCCGGTACGCAAGTGCAACTATACGGTCGAAGCGGCACGTTTGGGACAGATCACCGACTATGACAAGTTGACAGTCGAGGTCTGGACCAACGGCTCGATCACTCCTGGCGATGCGTTGGGACTTTCGGCGAAGTTGATTAAAGATCACATGAACATCTTTATCAACTTTGAAGAAGAGATCGAGACGGCGGCGTCGAGCGAAGAGCGGCGTCCGGAGATCAAGAACGAAAACCTGAACCGTTCGGTTGAAGAACTCGAACTGTCGGTGCGCAGCTACAACTGTCTGAAGAACGCGAACATTCAGACAATTGGCGAGCTGGTGCAGAAGACNNGTCTGAGCCTGGGCATGAAGATCGACGAGCACGGCAACGCCGTCCCCGGACCGACTTCGAACCAGGTGCTGCCCGCTTCGGCGTACGGCGATAACGATCTGTAGAAAAAACAGTCGTTGGTCGTTGGTCGCTAGTCGTTCGCTAACGACCAGCGACCAGCGACTTCACGACCACTGAGGTTTCCCATGCGTCACAAAGTTGCAGGATACAAGCTTGGACGGACCACTTCTCACCGGCGCGCGATGCTGCGCAACATGGTGACTTCGATCATCATGGAAGAGCGGATTGAGACGACGGTGATCAAGGCCAAGGCAGTGCGTCCGTCGGTCGAGAAGATGATCACACTCGGCAAGAAGGGCGATCTGGCGGCACGGCGGCAGGCGAAAGCCTATTTGATGACCGACGAAGCGGTGCACAAGCTTTTCGATACCGTGGCTCCGCGCTTCGGCGACCGCAAAGGCGGCTACACGCGGATCGTTCGCGGCGCCTGGCGCAAGGGCGACGGCGCGGAAAAGGCGTTTATCGAACTGCTCGGCAGCGAGCAGGTGCTCGACGAAAAGCGCCAGAAGCGGGCGGAAGTCCGGGCCAAGAAAGCCGAAGAAAACCGCAAGGCGATGGAGCACGCGGACGCCGAAAACCAGGCGCAGGCCGACATGGCTGCGAACGAGGCCGAAGGCAAGACCGAAGGCAGCGACAAGAAGGAATAGCTCGGCTCGGGCTTTACTCCGAACTTTACCTAAATCGTATTTTAGCGAAATAAAAGAGGCGTCCGAAAATGGACGCCTTTTTGTATTTGGATATCGTGCTTGAACTATTGTCCGACTGGCCCACTCACGGTGCCGATGTATCCGGTTTTGTTATCGAGGACGGCGAGGCGAAGTTCCGTACCACCCTGAGGGATTTCGAGGTCCACCGGGACCATCATGCCGTGATCGAGAATCTGCTGATAGGTGACAGCGTCGAAGGACTTGTCTACCTTAATGCTGCGGATGCCCATGCTTTTTCCGTTCGCTCCCCAGACGCTGGCGTAGAAGCTGACATTCATCTTCTTGCTGCCGGCGGAGTCTTCGGCGGTCACGCTCCGTGGATCTACCAGGAAAATGACCCGCACCTTGCCCGGGTCGCTGGGCTTGGCTTGCGCTTTGAAAGTGACCTGGGTGGCGGGAGCATCGACGGCCAACGCGGAAATCACGTCCTGCTCGTAGTTGTGGTCTTTGATCAGACCAGGCTCGATGGCAAAATACCCCTTGCGGTAACGGATCTGCGTGTCGCCCTTATCGAGCTTGAGCTTGATGTTGCGCAGCTTGCCGTCCCACTTTTTGTTCTCGGGATAATAGCCGAGAGAGTAGGAAGCCTTTTCGTCGGAGGCCGCGAGAGCCACGCCCTCTTTGACGTCGTTCTCGTTGATGTAAGCTTTGCCTCCGGTCTCTGAGGCCACTTCCTCCATCGTGCCATGGCTGGCTTGCAGGCTGTCAACGCCGCTGGTCGCGCGGTTGCTGAGTGCGGCGTCGCTGTAAGCAGAGGCGCCTCGGGCAGCCGAGTTTTCCATTCCGCTAACCAGGCCGCGAAGGTCGACCGGGTAAATTGCGACGCCGGCGCTGGCCAGTTGTGTTTCAGCTTCCCGGATCTGCTGGCTGTGGAGCGAGCGCTGTTCCTCAGCCTGGGCGCCGGCGGAGAGGGTTCTGTCCGATTTCTGGCTGGCGCTCGGAAGGTCGGCTTCCAACTCCGCTTCGCTCACCACGCGGTCTTCCGGGACCAAATCAAACGGAAGGTCCGAGGTTAGCCATACGACATTCTTGCGGCCGGGCAAGCCGCCTAGCATTCGGGAAAGAGTCTCCATGGCATCGAGAGTGATCAGAGTGCGGCGCTCGATGGTATAGCCGATTTCGAGATTGGCGAAATCCTGAATGGACTGACCGACGGAAGATGCGGCACCTCCAGTCCCGTGAAGTCCTGAGCCGGCAGCAGCTGAGCCAGCAACGTCCGCGGGCGCCGGGGCTCCCCCCTGCAGGATCGGGGATACAGGCATGAAATTCTTGATCGCGGTCATGAGCACTTGCGGGTCGCTGGTGAACTGCTGCAGCACGCGCAGACGGTCACTTAATGTCAGGACCGCTATTTGGCGGCCCGTTCCATGCTCCAGGACATACTTCAACATCTGCGAGCGCGCGTAAGCCTGATTCGAGAATGAGGAGTTGGTCGCGTCCAGCAGGAGCACCAGGGGTACGCCGCCCGGGTCCACATTCTCGGGGTGGTTGGAGAAGATGCCTGGCGGCAGAGGCGCGGCGGTGCTGCTCGACCGGTTCGCGATTCCCGGCGGGACGAACACGGAAATCTTCTGCTTCTTGCCATTCTCTTCGAGCGTGAAGTCTTCCGGCTTCAAGCCCGTGATCGCTTGGCCCGCCTTGTCGGTCACGACCACATCGACCACTACCAGCCGGGTATTGGCGCGGATGGTGATATTCGGTTCATCGGCCGGCGCCTGTTGCGCACTGAGCGCGATTGGATAACTGGCCAGGTTCAGTGCGAGAAATGACGCGATGGCGGTGGGAAGCGGAAGGTTGCGCAGCATAAGAGCCTCCACGGAGTGGCGTGGCTAAAGTCCAGCAGAACTTGGGAATAGCGGAACTCCGGTTAACTCGAAATCTAACGCTTTTCGATCCCTTTGGCAACCAGTCAGGCTAATGCGAGTGCTTACACGGGGTGAGGTTCAGCCGGCAAAAGGGAATCCCCATTTGCCTGATGTGAGGGCGCTCCCTACAATAGACGTTAACCCAAATCTTATGATTCATTTTCCCGTCCCCGAAGCGCTTACTTTCGATGACGTGTTACTGCTGCCGGCGCATTCGAAAGTTGTGCCGGCCACGACCAACACGCAGACCCAGATTTCGCGCAACATTTCGCTGAACGTTCCCATTGTCAGCGCGGCTATGGATACGGTGACCGAGTCGCACATGGCGATTGCCATGGCGCAGCAGGGCGGGATCGGGATTATTCACCGCAATCTGACGATCGAGCAGCAGGCGAACGAAGTCGACAAAGTGAAGCGGTCGGAGAGCGGCATGATTGTCGATCCCGTGACCATGTCTCCCGACGCCAAGGTTTCGGATGCGCTGGAGATCATGCAGAAGTACAAGATTTCCGGCGTGCCGATCACGCTGAAAGATGGCAAGCTGGTCGGCATTCTGACCAATCGCGATCTGCGCTTTGAAACCCGCTTTGATATCCCCATCAGCAAGGTGATGACCCAGAAAAACCTGATCACCGTACCGGTGGGGACGACGCTCGAACAAGCGGAAGAAATTCTGCACGAGCATCGCGTGGAAAAACTGCTGGTAGTGGACGATAAATACAACTTGAAGGGCCTGATCACGGTCAAGGACATCCAGAAGAAACTGAAATACCCAGGCGCAGCCAAAGACGACAAAGGCCGCCTGCGCGTGGGCGCGGCGATTGGCGCGACGGGAGACTTTCTGGAACGAGCGCAGGAAATGGCGAAGGCGAAGGTCGACGTGCTCGCGATTGACAGCGCGCATGGGCACTCCGCGCTGGTGCTGGAAGCGGTGAAGCGAGTGAAGGCCGAGCTGCCGGAAGTGGACCTGATTGCCGGCAACGTTGCGACGTTCGATGGCGCCTGCGATCTGATCCGCGCGGGAGTGGATGGCGTGAAAGTCGGCATTGGTCCCGGCTCGATCTGTACCACGCGCATCGTGACCGGCGTAGGCGTTCCGCAGATCACCGCGATTGCGGAAGCTTCCCGGGCGACGCGAGACTCAGGTGTTCCGGTGATCGCTGACGGCGGCATCAAGTATTCAGGCGACATCAGCAAAGCTCTCGCCGCAGGCGCTTCCGCGGTGATGATCGGATCGATGTTTGCCGGCACCGATGAAAGCCCCGGGGAATTGATTCTGTATCAAGGCCGCAGCTTCAAGTCGTATCGCGGCATGGGGTCGCTGGGAGCGATGGCGCAAGGTTCAAGCGAACGCTATTTCCAGAACTCCGATGGAGACGCCTCGACCGCGATGCCGGTGCTTGGCGAAGACTCGAATCGGGTGGGCAAGCTGGTGCCAGAGGGAATTGAAGGCCGCGTGCCCTATCGTGGATCGGTGGCGATGATCGTGCACCAGATGGTGGGAGGCCTGAAGTCGGGCATGGGATATTGCGGATGCCAGACTATCGCCGAACTGCAGCAGAAAGCGCGTTTTGTGCGCATCAGCGCCGCCGGACTGCGCGAAAGCCACGTGCACGACGTCATGATCACGCGCGAAGCTCCAAACTACGCGGCCGAATAAGGCGGCCGAATAAGGGACAAGGCCATTTGACGAACGACTTGACTGCGTCCCGCCCTGATTCCGCATCGCAGGCTGGATCCGGCCGCAATCTTCTGCGGGCTTGGTGGCCGGCTGCCGCCTGGATCGTTCTGATTGGGTTTGAGTCGACCGATTTTTTTTCCTCCGAAAATACGGGCACGGCGCTGTACACGATTTTGAGCCGGTTGTTCGGACATATCGACATCCGCGAATTTTTTATTTTTCACCACATTTTGCGCAAGACGGGACACGTTGTCGGCTATGGCACATTGAGCCTGTTGCTTCTGCGCGGGTGGCGGGCGACATTTGGCTATCGTCCCGGCTTGTTGCTGCGGGCCGCGTTATTGTCGTGGCTGGGAACGGCTTTTGTGGCTGCGATGGACGAATGGCACCAGAGTTATATTCCATCGCGTACCGGGACGATCTGGGATGTCGCGCTCGATACCGTGGCCGGGGTAGCTTTTCTGGTTGTCGCGTATGTGTGGTTACGCCGGTCCTTCATCAGCATCGACGAGCAACGCGCCTGATGCAAAGACAACCTTTGGCTCGACGCACGTGCTGCCCGGCGTCTGCGTTATCGCATGTTATGATTTTTCCTTTTTGACGAATTGTTTTTACGAACTATGACCTTGCCCCGATCGCGAATTGTGGTGTCGCCTCGATCTGAACGGACTCAGTACTCGTGAACACGGTAGAGCTCGCCGGTGTCCGCAAGAGTTACGACGACTTTGTCGCGGTCGACAACCTTTCTTTTCGGATTCAGCCGGGCACAATCTATGGGTTGCTCGGTCCGAACGGAGCCGGCAAGACCAGCACTCTGCGCATGATCATCGGCATCATCATCCCTGATTCGGGGCAGGTTCTTATTCTGGGAGAGCCATTGGGCCGCGCCCACACGAATCGCTTCGGCTATCTGCCCGAAGAGCGCGGGCTCTACAAGAAAATGAAAGTGCTGACTCACCTGATTCTCCTCGCGCAACTCAAGGGGCTTACCCGCGGCGAGGCTTCGAAACGGGCTAGTGACTGGTGCGAGCGGTTCGAACTGACTGCCTGGATGGACAAGAAAGTGGAAGAACTTTCGAAAGGCATGCAGCAGAAGGTGCAGTTTATCGGTGCGATTCTTCACGATCCGGAATTGATCGTCATGGACGAGCCTTTCTCCGGACTCGATCCGGCAAGTGCGGTGGCCTTGAAAGACGCAGTGCTCGAACTGGCCAAGAATGGCAAGACCATCCTGTTATCCACCCACCGCATGGATCAGGCGGAACGTTTGTGCCAGTCGATCTGCCTGATCAATCATGGGCGCGCCGTGCTCGAGGGCGATTTGGATCAGATCAAGGCCAACTACGGCCATTGCAGCGTCCAGATCAAATACGACGGCGATGCCGGTTTTTTGCACGAGCCGAAGCTCGTTCAATCGTTCAACGACTACGGCAACTATGTGGAAGTGCGGCTCGCGCCCGACGCCGATACGCAGGAGCTTCTGCGTTTGGCGTGTTCGAAAGCCAGGGTGGACCGGTTTGAAGTGATGCAACCCTCGCTGGAAGAAATCTTCATCGAGTCCGTGAGCAAGCCCAAGCCCCATGCGTAGTACCCATGCGTAACACCTATGCGTAACACATGGCTGATCATCCAACGCGAGTACATGGAGCGCGTGCGCACGACTTCTTTTGTCGTGCTCACCTTGCTGGCGCCCGCCATCATGACTGCGCTGATGATATTGCCCGCCAAGCTGGCCACGATGGGGGACAAGGCCCAGCATATCGTGGTTGTAACTTCAACCCCGCAATTCGGCGAGATGGTCCGCCAGCGCCTGTTGTCGGCGAACTCGGCCAGCGACAGAGATGAGGATGACGACGGGACCAGCTCCCAAGCGAACGATGCGAAGCAGACCGGGGCTAACCGAACCGGGGCCAGCCAAACTGACGAGAAGCAATTCATCATCGACGTGGATGCCAATCCCACCGAAGCGGAGCGCGCCGTCTTACGCGACAGGGTGACCGCGCAGGCCATCGATGGCTATCTTTGGCTGACTGACGATGCGATTGCCAGCGGAAAGGTCACCTGGGCCAGCCGCAATCTTGCGGGCTCAGCACAAAGATCGCGCTGGAGTGAAGAATTGAGCCGGATCATGCTGTACCAGCGCCTTTCGAAAAGCAACGTCAGCGCCGAACAAGCGGACCTTTTGCTTAAGCCCATTAAAGTCGACGCCGTCCGCATTGAACACGGCCGGGAAACCAAAGACAGCAGCGGGAAAAAGTTTCTGGAAGTCGTGGTCATGGTCATGCTGATCTACGTGGCCGTGCTGCTCTATGGCATATCCGTCATGCGTTCCGTGCTGGAGGAGAAGAACTCGCGGGTCATGGAAGTGCTGCTTTCTTCCGCGACTTCAACCGAACTTATGATCGGCAAGATTTTCGGCGTGGGCGCGGTCGGCCTGACGCAGATCGTGGTCTGGGTGGTAATGGCAGGAGTGTTTGCCCTGCCCGCTTTGGCGATGCAGCCCAACCTCAGCGATCTGCTCGTTCCCCCCGCAGTGCTGGTGGCGTTCGCGGTTTTCTTCCTGCTCGGGTATCTGCTTTTCAGCGCCATGTACGCGGCCATCGGAGCGATTACGACGACCGAACAGGAAGGCCAGCAACTCCAGTTCATTATTGTGATTCCGCTGGTGCTGTCGGTGTTCATGCTGTCTTCCGTTGTGCGCACGCCCGACGCCCCGTTCGTCGTCTGGATGTCGATGGTTCCGTTTTTCGCGCCGGTCTTGATGTATGCGCGCATCGTGATCCAAACGCCGCCAGCATGGCAGATCGCTCTGTCGCTGTTTCTGTTGATCGCAACCATTGCCGGACTCCTGATCCTCTGCGCCAGGATTTACCGCATCGGCATTCTCATCTACGGGAAACGCCCCAACCTGCCGGAGATTCTGAAGTGGCTGAAATACGCGAAAACGTAGTCATGGGGCGGGATTTGAAATGGAATGGTGCGCCAGCAGAGCGATCGCAGAAACCGCGGCAATCCCAGCCGAAAAATAAAACGGGACGGCCGGGCCATAAATCTTCCAGAGCGCTCCCGTGATGACGCTCGAGAGCAGCGTAGTTACACTGGTGAGGAAAGAATAAATTCCCAGAGCCCGGCCGCGGACGCCGCTGCTTACGCTTTCAACTACCAGCGCCTTGAGCACAGGATTGGTCAACGCATAGAAGAGTCCGTAGAAAGCCATGGTGAGCCAGATCGCCAACTGTGACGGTGCAAGCGCAAAAACAAAATAGACGACGGCGAAAACGAAATATCCGGCAGCCGCGATGGCTGAGCGCGAAAAGCGGTCGCTGAATTTCCCCGCCGGCCAGGAAAGCAACGTGAATGTGATGTTGAACACCAGCCCCAGCAGCGGAGCGCGAGACGCCGGAATGCCGATACTCGCGGCGCGCAGCACGAGAAACATATCGCTCGAATTTCCCAGCGAAAACAGCGTAACCACCGCGAGCACGTAATAGAACCCGAAAGGCAGTTTTGGAAGCCATATAGCTTTTGCCGATGCGACAACGGACTGGCTGCGCTCTGCCTGGACGGCCGACGACGGTCCCTCTAAATGTGGGTTACTGCGACGGCGAACTTCGCGGATTCCCACCCATGCCACGATCACGCAGAGCGCGCCGGGAATCGCCGCCGCGGCGAATACTCCGCGCATGCCAAAACGTCCAATGATTCCGAGCGCGAGCAAAGGACCGGCGATGGCTCCCGCCGAATCCATGGCCTGAATGAGGCCATAGGCGGAGCCCAGCGCGGACCGGTCTACCGCGTCCGCGACCATCACATCGCGCGCAGTTCCACGAACGCCTTTCGCGGAGCGATCCAAAAAGCGAATGCCCAGGATTTGCCACCACGACGAAACCAGCGCGAGCAGCGGCTTCACTGCATTGGCCACAAAGTATCCGCCGACCACGATCGGCTTGCGATGCGCCACCCGGTCGGTGACGTGGCCGGAAAACAACTTGGCAAAGGATGCCACGCTCTCCGCAACGCCCTCGATGATTCCAAGCTGCGCCGGTCCTGCTCCGAGTGAGGCAAGAAATGCGGGCAGCACCCAGTACGCCATCTCGCTCGCCGTGTCGTTGAGGAACGAAGTCAGGCCGAAGACGTATATATTGCGAGGTGTCGGTTGAACAGGATCCTGGACAGGCGAGTTCATGTCGGCTCACAGAAAATATCACGCGCCTTCGCCGAGGTTAAGACTTCCAGGTTAACGGCCCCAAGAACGGGCGCGGGCGCGAATGCGAAGATGGGGGCAACTACAAATTTATGACGGAGCTCAAGAAGCCGACGTGGACCTCAAGCGATATGTTTCCGGCTTGGCTGCTCGCCGCCGCCGCTATTGTGCTGCAGATGGCGACCAACGGCCGCTACGGATACTTCCGCGACGAGCTTTACTATCTCGCTCTCTCGCATCATCTCGCCTGGGGATATGTCGACCTCGCGCCTATGGCGCCGTTTGTGCTTTGCATCAGCCGCACCTTTTTCGGCGAATCGTTGCATGCGATCCGCTTGTTGCCGGCGGTGGCTCTGGGCGCGGAAATTCTGATCACCGGCCTCATCGCGCGCGAACTTGGCGGCAAACGTTTCGCGGTCTTGCTATCGTGCCTCGCGGTGTTGGTTGCGCCGGTGATCGTCAACAACGCGTCGCGTTTCTCCATGAACCCGTTCGAATCGCTGTTCTGGATGGGCTCCATCTATTTTGTGCTGCGGGCGATCAACCACAATCAGCCGCAGATGCTGTTGTGGAGTGGAGTTCTGATCGGCCTGGGAGTCGAAAACAAACACTCGACAGCGTTTTTTCTCATTAGCCTCACCGCCGGTATTCTGTTGACGAACGAACGCCGCTGGTTGCGAACGAAATGGCTTTGGATGGCTGCGGCGATCATCATTCTGCTCGCACTGCCCAACCTGATCTGGCAAGTGCAGCACGGATTTCCCACCTGGATCGACCTCAGCAATGTGAAGAAGATCCACAAGAACGTCGAGCTGCCGACGGTCGCGTTTCTGAAGCAGCAGGTCATGACGTTATTGCCGATCAATGCGTTGGTCTGGATCGCCGGCCTGGGATTCCTCCTGTTTGATCGTGAAGGCAAGCGCTATCGCGTCGTGGCCGCAACCTATCTGGTATTTCTCGCCATCATGGATGCGCTCCACGGCAAGGACTATTATCTGGCCCCGATTTATCCCATGTTGTTCGCCGCGGGAGGAGTGTTCTGGCAGAAGCTGGTTGACGCGCATTCCGGCCTGCGCTGGATGAAAGTGGCCTTTCCCATCGTCCTGCTGATCCTCGGCGTGATCGTCTATCCAATCATTCTCCCTATTCTTCCGCCGGACCGCATCGCTCCTTATATGCAGGCGCTGGGCGTTGGCATGCCGCGCACGGAGACGCACATGGAGAGCGTTCTTCCGCAGTATTTCGCCGACGAATTCGGATGGCCGGAAATGGTCGCGCAGGTGGCCGAGGTCTATAACAAGCTTCCCGCCGACGAACGAGCGAGGACTGCGATTCTCGCGGGCAATTACGGCTCGGCCGGCGCGATCGACTTCTTCGGGCCGCGCTACGGACTGCCACCCTCGATCAGCGCCCACCAGAACTACTATTACTGGGGATTCCGCCAATACACCGGCGAGAGCCTGATTATGCTTAACTGGGACCTCGACGATGCCAGGTATGGGTGCCAGAACGTCGAGGAAGGCCCCAAGGTCGATTACCCCTACACCATGAGCTGGGAGCACTACACCATCCTGATCTGCCACGGGCTCAAGAAGCCTCTGCCGGAGGCGTGGCTGCACTTCAAGGTTTGGGACTGAAGGCCGGTTCTTTTCCCCTCCGTATCCAGTAGAATAGATGCATGTCTGACCGCACCTTTACCATCGATGAAGCGCAGATGCTGCTGCCGATTTTGGAGTCGCTACTCAAGCAGGCAATCAACAGCAAGAAGGTGATTGAATCCGTGGACGCGGAGCTGCAGGAAACCGCGCACCGCGTTTTTCTCAATGGAGGAATGCTGCTGAATGTGGTGCATCTGGCGCGGCGCAAGGCGGAGCGCGAAAGGGCGATTCGGCGCATCAAAGATGCGCTTGCCGAAATTGACGCGACCGGCGTGCAGGTGAAAGACCTCGATATCGGACTGCTCGATTTCCCTTGCAAAGTGGAAGGCGAGATTCTGCTGTTGTGCTGGAAGCTGGGCGAGTCGACGATCACGCACTGGCACGGCACCAGTGAAGGTTTTGCGGGGCGCAAGCCGATCGATGCGCGCATCGTGAATGCGGGGAAAAAGCGGCCGAAATAAGCAGTTCTCAACTTCCAGCCATCGGATCGGTTGCACAATCTTACAATTCGCCCATGCAAGTTCCGTGCGGCTCCCCGTTCCTTGTAGGCAAGAACGTCTCGAGCACCGATGCGCAGGATGAGCAAGGGTATGACTCTAGCCATGTACTATCGGGGCATCGGACGGACCCCGGCGTTCTGATAAAATCTCCCTATCTGAGGCGATTGTCTATGTTGACTGGGCGCAAACTGGCGTTGACCCTTGTTTTTACGGGCTTGGTTGCACTGGCCACCGGAATCAGTTGTCGCGGATTCTTCCAGCCCAATTATCTGCTGACGGTTGCGGTGCAGCCGCCCAGCCCCAATGTGCTTCTAGGTCAGACGACAACGCTGCAGGCGTGGGGTACCTACCAGGACGGTTCGCGAAGTCTGATCACGAGTGGGGTAGCCTGGTCGAGCGATACTCCCGACGTATTGTCATTTGCCGATGACACGAGCGGCGTGGCCTCGGGAGTGAGCTTGGGCACGGCTAACGTGACTGCTGCTGCGCAGGGCCTTAGCGGGACCGCTTCGGCCACCGTGTACCTTACCGTCACCAGTCTGACGGTGGCGCCGAATACGTGGACTTTTACCGGCAGCGTCGGAGGAATGAACCCGACGGGATTCGTTGTGACGGCGAATGGGACCGTGGATGTCACCAGCACCGCAACCTTCGCCTCCAGCAACACGACCTGGATTAATTGCACGAACGGCACCGATCCTGTGTTCTGCACAGCGCTTGCTGGTACGCCAGCGGGGCCATACACGATTACGGTGACTTACACTGGGTATAGTGGAAATTCTCCTACGATTGCCGTTACGGCGAATTAGTCTTCAGGCAGCGCGGGCCCCTCACTCATTCCGACTGTATTGCGAATGGATGGGGCAAGCCCCCTACCCCCCCGATGGATGCCGGTAAATGCTTCCTCGGGAAATCGTTTTGCTGTTTTCTTTGCAGCGCAATCGCCGGGCGCTATAGTAGGCGCTATAGTAAAAGTCTCAGCCGGTGAAACTCCTAACCACAATACTTCTACGACGGGTGCTGGTTGTGCCCTGCCTTGCGATGGCAACATTTCTCGCCTCTTGCAATCGCGGCGGTGGACGGGTGCTCGAAGTCGCATACGTTTCCGGAGTGCAAGCAATTCTGCGCGACCGGGTGGCGCAGGTGTATGAAAAAACCGGAGTGGTGAAGAACGGCGAGCGCGTGGAAGTGCTCGATCATGACCGCCGCTTCGTCAAGGTACGCACCGCCTCGGGCGCGACCGGATGGGTTGAGCAGCGTTATCTCGTCGGCCAGGATGTGTTCGATCAGATCCAGAAGCTGACTGCTGGAAACCAGAACGACCCGGTGCAGGCGCAGGGAGCGACGCGCAACGATACCAATCTGCACGTCGAGCCGGGCCGGGATTCCGAACACCTCTATCAGATTTCAGCCAGCGAAAAGTTGGCGCTGCTGAAGCGCGGCACGGCCGAGAAACCAGGCGCGGTAGCGCCGGCTCCGCGCTCGGCTGCCAGTCGCAGCAATAAT
>PMSZ01000366.1 GCA_003168235.1 Acidobacteriaceae bacterium | reverse complement strand
TGGGCGGCAAGATCTGGGTCGAAAGCGAATCCGGGGCAGGCAGCAAGTTTTGCTTTCTGATTCCCCAGAAACCAATTCCGGGCAGTGCGCAAGGCGCTCCGCAAAACGACCGACGAGGAAAGAAATGAGCCAAGCCGCCAACATTTTGCTGGTGGATGACGAACCGGGAATGCTGCGTTATATCCGCACGCTCTTGGAAGTGGATGAGCACAAAGTTCAGACCGCGAGCACGGGCGAAGAAGCGGTGGAGCACGTCCAGAAGGGACTACATCCCGACTTGGTGCTGCTCGATCTGCTGATGCCGGGAATTGACGGATTACAAACCCTGGAACAGCTCCGCAAGATGCGGCCGGGATTGAAGGTTGTGATGCTCTCGTGCGTGAACGACACGCGCAAAGTGGTGCAGGCGATGCGCCTGGGCGCCATCGATTACCTGACCAAGCCGTTCCAGAAAGCCGAACTCGATGCGGTGATCGGCAGCTGCGTTGGCACGGCCAAAACGGAGAGCTACGCGGGCGAGGTCGAGGAACTTTGCGATGATGTGTTCTTCGTTGCGGCCAGCCCGGCAATGAAGAAAATTCGCTCGCAGGCGGCGCTGGTCGCGAACGTCGACATTCCAGTGCTGCTGCTCGGGGAGAGCGGAACAGGCAAAGAAGTTCTGGCGCGGCTGATCCACAAACTTTCTCAGCGCGCGCATCGCACTTTTCTCAAAGTGAATTGCGCCGCTGTGCCGGCCGACCTGCTGGAGAGCGAACTGTTCGGTTACGAAGCGGGAGCGTTTACGGGCGCCAACCATGCCAAACCCGGCAAGTTCGAACTTTGCAACAAAGGCACGATCCTGCTCGACGAAATCGGCGAAATGCCAGCGCTGCTGCAGGCCAAGCTGCTTCATGTTCTGCAAGACCAGACGTTCTCACGCCTGGGCAGCCGCAACGTGATCAAAGTGGATGTGCGCATTCTTGCCGCCACCAACATCGATATTCCCGAAGCGCTCGCTACCAAGCGCCTGCGCGAAGACCTCTATTACCGCCTCAACGCTTTTACCATGTCACTGCCTCCGCTGCGCGAGCGCAAGGAAGAGATTCCAATCCTGCTGAAGCATTTCATGTCGCGCATGTCGGAGTCTTACGCGCGCTCGCCGTTGCCGCTTTCGCCTCCGTTAATGGAAGCATGCCTCAGGCATTCGTGGCCAGGCAACCTGCGCGAACTGAGCAACTTCATCAAGCGCTATCTGGTGCTGGGAGATGAGACGCTTGCCGCCTCTGAACTGCAGCCGAAACCGGATGGCGGAGTGGGCGCACACGCCGCAGCGGTGGGAAGAACCGTGGCCGCTGGCGCCGATGCCATCGGTGGTCTGAAATCACTGTCGCGTAATGCGAAAGATGGAGCGGAAGCCGAAGCCATCGCCCGCGCTCTAGAAGAAACCAACTGGAACCGAAAACAAGCGGCGGCGCTACTCCAGATCAGCTACAAAGCGCTGCTCTATAAGATCCGCCAGTACGGCATTGCGCAAAGCCGGAGCACGCACCGGTTATCCGCGGGAGCGTAGAAGCAACTGCCGGTCTGGGGTACTCGCAACTTGCAGCTGGATTTTGGTGCGGATAAGAGGACTCGAACCTCCACGACCTTGCGATCACTAGGACCTGAACCTAGCGCGTCTGCCAGTTCCGCCATATCCGCATCTTGAGAAAATCTCGGCAGGACCTTCTTCAGGGCAACTACAATACCATTCTACCGACTCGCGTGTGGCTGTCAAACACGCATCACACACCGGGTGTCCGATGCTATGGAAAATACCAGCGAGAAAATTCCGCCCGAACTGGCCAAGGAACTACGCGCTCTGGCGCACGATCTGAGCAACGCGCTGGAAACCATTACGCAAGGGACGTATCTGGTCTCGCAGGCGAACCCGCCCGAGAATATGCGCCGTTGGGTCGAGCTAATCGATCAGGCCTCGCAGGATGCAGTCAAGATCAATCGTCAACTGCGGCAGATCTTGCGCAATCAAAGCTAACAGCGCTCGGCCACCGGCAGTCAGGGTCGGATAAGCTTCAGAGCTGCGGACCGGCTGGTCGCCGAAGTTTGAGTGCGGAATGCTGAGCACTGAACGCACACCTAGCCCAGCTTCGCATCCATCGTGATCTTGGCGTTCAGCACCTTTGAGACCGGGCATCCCGCTTTGGCGTTGGTGGCCGCCGTGTTAAAGGCTTCCGGGCTAGCGCCGGGGACCTTCGCGACGACGTCCAGGTGTACGGCGGTGATGGTCCAGCCCGCTTCGAGTTTCTCCATGGTGAGCGTTGCTGAGGTGCTGATGCTTTCCGGCGTCAGGTTCGCGCCGCCCAGTTGCGCCGAAAGCGCCATCGAGAAACATGCGGCATGGGCTGCTGCAATCAGCTCTTCCGGATTCGTTCCCGGAGCGTCCTCAAACCGCGTCTTGAACGAATACTTCGTGTTGGAGAGAATTCCGCTGGCGGAGGAAACCGTCCCCTGCCCATCTTTCAGACTGCCTTTCCAAACCGCGCTCGCTTTGCGATCCATTGCCATCTCCTGAAGTGAGGATGAAAAAAGAAAGTTCGTCACTATTGTAGAAGGAGCGAACGGAAATTGCCGGGGTGAGGGCGTGAATGGGAGTCAGCGTGAATCGTTTTCAGTAAAAATCGGAGCAGCTCAAGTAGAAGCCGCATTTTCTGCAAACCGCTTTGCAGCGATGTCCGCGCAATTCAGACGAGCAGTTCGGGCAGATCGAGATCAAATCCTTCCGCGCATTTGCGGCGATTCCGATTGCCGCTGCTGGTTGACCGGTTGCGGTGCCAGTTGTCGAACGGGTCGAAAGTGCACTCGAACTCGGAACTGAAGCTTGGGGCAAACTCGGAGGCAAACTCATGTCCGGTGTTGTAGCACAGATTCAGGTGCGGAGAAACATCGACCTTGCTCACCCGTTGTGAACCAAGGTGCGGGCCTCGGTGTGTTCCGATGGACAAAACTGACACCCAGCGTTTCTACTGTGAAGTGACTGGGCGCGGTACCCAAGTGGTAAGGGAGAGGTCTGCAAAACCTTTATACGTCGGTTCGATTCCGACCCGCGCCTCCAAGCGTGTCCGGGATTTCTTGAATTTTCGCAACATGCGCGTCAAAGAATCGAAACAAGGCACGAGGATGGCGTACGGCTCGCCGAGGTCGAAGTTTCTTCAGATCCGGCTGCGGTTGCTACTGCGGCTGTGCGCAATCCTTTCATTGCTTGCGCTTTCACAGGCAGCATCGGCCCAGGTTTCAGCCTCGATTTCCGGCAACGTGGAAGATGCCTCGGGAGCCGCCATCAGNNATCCGTACCGGCGTCAAATTAGATGTCGGGCAGGAAGCGGTGGTGAACCTGCGCCTGGAAGTTGGACGAGTTGTGCAGCAGGTTGTTGTCTCCGACGAAGGTTCGGTGGTCAATACGACAACCGCGTCCGTCTCTGGCTTGGTCGGCGAGCAGGAAGTCAAAGATTTGCCGCTCAACGGCCGCAGCTTTGACAATCTGATCACACTCAATCCCGGCACGGTGAACTACACGGCGCTGCGAAGCGCCAACACGACGACCAGCAATGGCAGCGCATACGCCGTTGATGGCCAGCGCCCGGGTGACAGCCTGATGCTGCTCAATGGCGTCGAATACACGGGATCGAGCCAACTTGCGGTGACCCCGGGCGGAGTCAGCGGAAACCTGCTGGGAATCGATGCGGTGCGGGAGTTCAATGTTTTGACCGACGATTATGACGCGGAATATGGAAAGCGCGAAGGCGCCCAAGTTGTCGTCGTCACACAGTCAGGCAGCAATGCGCTGCATGGAACGCTCTATGAATTCATCCGCAACAGCGCTCTCGATGGACGCAATTATTTCGACCAAGGTTCGATTCCGCCTTTCCGACAAAACCAGTTCGGAGGAGCAGTCGGCGGCCCGATCAAAAAGAATCGCGTGTTCGTGTTCGGCAACTACGAAGGATTTCGCCAGAGTTTGTCGGTCAGCAGTCTGAGTATCGTTCCCGACGCGGAAGCGCGTATGGGATACCTGCCTAATTCGGAGGGGGTTGAAATGCCGGTTGAGAATTTGAACCTGGCGATGCTGCCCTACATGTCATTCTGGCCTGCGCCAAACGGTGGAGAGCTAGGCGGGTCGGAGGGTGCGAGCGGCGGCGAAGCATTCTCATTCAATCATCCCAAGCAACACATCCGCGAAGATTTCGGCACGATTAGAGCCGACTACATTCATAGCGATCGCGATACGCTGTCAGTCGCTTACACCATCGACGATGGCAATGGGTTGATTCCGTTGGCGGACCCGCTCTTCGCGTCAGCTCTCATTCTCCGCAGCCAGGTGGTTAGCCTGCAGGAGACGCACATTTTTTCGCCGGGCATGCTCAACACCTTTACCGCCGGATTCTCCCGCGCTGGTTTCGCCAACAATTCCGTACCGCAGGCAACGTTCGCCACGGGCGCCGATCCGTTTGTAGACGGACGCGGGCCCGGTGGAATCGTCGTGGGCGGCGGCCTTACGACCACGGCCAACGGCACGATTACCTCGGCTGGGCCGAACAACGCCTCAGGCGTGTGGAATCGCAGAAATTTATTTACCTTCGCCGACAGTCTGCAAATCAGCAAAGGAATTCACCAGATTAGTCTGGGCTTCTGGTTTCAGCCGCTCCAGGATAACGAAGACACGGCGTCGCGCCAGTTGGGGCAAGCCAGTTTCAGCAGCCTGACGACCTTGCTGCAAGGCACGGTCAGCACATTTCAAGTCGTGCCCACGGCTACCGAGCTAGGTTGGCGCAGCCTGATGGGCGCGTGGTTTCTGCAAGACGCAATCAAAGTGCGCCGGAATCTAACGCTGCAGATCGGCTTGCGCCATGAATTCGACAACGGCTGGAATGAAGAAGCGGGACGGGCCGCAAATTTCATTACCGGCTCGAACGGAGTGCTCGAGACTGCGCCGCGACTCGGCAACTCGGTTTTCACGCAAAACAACGCCAAGTGGCTCTTCGGCCCTCGCATAGCGTTGGCGTGGGACCCGCGCGGAACCGGGACGACAGTAATCCACGCGGGATTCGGCATCCATTATTCATTGTTAGACGCACTCGCATTTCAGCTCAATTCGCTCCCTCCGTACAACGGATCGATTTCGTTCGCCAACACGTCATTGTTCAACGTCATCCCGGCGAAGCCGCCGACTCCACAATGCACGGGCGGCCCGGGAGTTCCAGTCGGATGCACCATCTACGCTCCGCAGGGCGTGCAGGCGAATACGAAAATCCCGACGCTTCAGGAATGGAACCTGACGGTCGAACAACAAATCGACCGCAATACTTCGCTGCGCGTTGGCTATGTGGGATCGTTCGGTATTCACCAACTGGTCAGCATCGACCCCAACAGTATTCCCCCGGAGATTTGCACCGACGCAAGCGGCTGCGTCGCCGGCGGCGTGAACAAGAAATCGGCGACCGTGCCTGAAGGCACGTTATATATTCCCTGGGGAGTTTCGGGTGCCAATACTCGTCCCAACGAAAATCTTTCCGGCGGATTCTTCTGGTATGGCGAAGGCAACAGTAGTTATAACGCGCTGCAAGTCGATGTGCTCCGCCGTTTCTCGCGCAAGCTGCGATTCCGCGCGAACTACACGTGGTCAAAGAGTCTCGACAATAATTCGGCGCTGACCGGAGCGCAATCGAGCAATCAGGCGCAGATGGTTCTCAATCGATTCAATCTGCGGCAAGATTGGGGGCCATCCGCGCTGAATGTCGCGCAGCAGGCGCACTTCTCGGCCAGTTATGAACTGCCCTTTGGACAAGGGCAGACCTGGCTCGCCGAAACCAGCGGCTTGGCCGGAGATCTGGTCAGTGGATGGACTCTGAACACCATCACCACGGTGGCGAGTGGATTCCCGTTTACGCCGCAAGTTGGTTCGAACGTTTCCGGCGACGGAGACACGCGAAATCCCGATCGCCCTTCGCTGAACCCCAACTTCAGCGGACCGATCCAGCGTTTCAGTCACACGCAGTGGTTTAATCCCAACGCATCTGTGTTTCCGTTCGTGTCGCCGGTGACGGGCACGTACGGAAATCTGGGCCGAGGTTCTCTGACTGGCCCGGGATTGGCCGAAGTCGACGCGTCGCTATTCAAGAACACCAAGCTCACCGAGAAAATGGCGCTGCAGTTTCGAGTGGAGTGCTTCAACATGTTCAACCACACAAATTTCGGCACACCGAACGCGATAGTATTTTCGAGCGGAGCTCCCAGCCCCTCAGCCGGTCTGATCACCGCGACCGCGACTTCATCGCGAGAGATTCAGTTCGGGTTGAAGCTGATCTATTGATCTCAACGATCGGGTGATCCGAACGATCGAGTGATCAGAACGGGCGAGTGATCCCAACGATCGAGCGGCAGAAGTTGCCAGCATGACTTGCATGGACTGATATAGACTTTCTCGGGCGATGTTCGCCGGTTCCGCCCATGCAATCAAACCCCAGCACTATGGAGCTGAAAAGATGCCTCCGACTCGCCTTCTTCTTGCCCTGATTCTCGCCGCATTGATGCCGCTTACGGTGGCCGCGCAGCCTTCGCATCCGCTATTGCAGCGCCCGGCATTCAATGGCAATTTGATCGTCTTTTCTTACGCCGGCGACTTGTGGACGGTGGACCGCAATGGCGGCCATGCCAATCGTCTGACGACCGGCACCGGCATTGAAACCGACCCGGTATTCTCGCCCGATGGCACGATGGTCGCCTTTACCGGCGAATACGACGGCAACACCGATGTCTTCGTCGTCCCCGCGATCGGTGGAGTCCCGAAGCGCCTCACCTATCATCCGTCTGCCGATGCCGCAGTGGCGTGGACGCCAGATGGCAAGTTCGTGATCTTCCGTTCGAACCGCGAAAGCGACAGCCCGCGCTACAGCAAGCTGTTTAAGGTCTCTGTGAATGGAGGCCTGGCAACCGCGCTGCCGCTGCCGATGGCTTTCACCGGCAAATATTCTGCTGACGGAAAATACTTTGCCTACTCACCTGTGGGCGGCGCTTCGCAGTTCAGTTATTCCAATTACGTGGCTTGGAGAAACTACAGGGGCGGATTGGCCAGCTCGATCTGGATCACCGACATGGCGACGCTTGATGTGGTGAAAGTGCCGCGCGACAAATCGAACGACTTCAGTCCGGCGTGGGTCGACAAACAAGTCTATTTTCTTTCCGACCGCAACGGCCCGATCTCGCTATTTCGCTTCGATCCCGCGACGAAAGCTGTGACTGAGGTGGTGAAGAACGATGGCGCCGATATTCGTTCAGCGAGCGCGGGCCCGGGCGGCATTGTCTACGACCGTTTCGGCGAGCTGTTTCTGTATGACACCGCCAGCGGCCAGACTCATCCAATCAACGTCGATGTGAGCGCCGACCTGCCCGAGGTTCGCTCTCGCATTTCGCCGGTAGACCGGGAGATCGATAACTACGCTATCTCGCCGACCGGTGTGCGCGCTGTGTTCGAGGCGCATGGCGAGATCCTCACCGTCCCGGCTAAAGAGAGCACGACGCGGAATATTACGAACACTCCGGGCGTGATGGAGCGCGAGCCGGCATGGTCTCCGGATGGGCAGAGCATTGCCTATTTCTCCGATGAGTCGGGGCAGTATGCGCTGCATGTCAGCAAACAGAACGGGGGCGGCGCAGTCAGGAAGTTTCCGCTGGCCAGTGACGCGACCTATTATTTCCATCCAGTATGGTCGCCGGACTCCAAGCTGATCGCCTTCCACGACAACAAAATGCAAATCTGGATGCTGGATACGGCGACGGGGAAGGCCAGCGTCCTAGACAAGGGCATGGTGGACGACGGAGTCTACGACGCATCATGGTCGCCCGATTCGAAATGGCTCGCGTACAGCGAGAGCGTTGCGAACCGTTTCCATGCGCTGTTTCTGTACTCGGTCGCATCGGGCAAGAGCACGCAGATCACGGATGGCATGAGCGATGTTCTGAATCCCGCGTTTGACCGCGGCGGCAAATATCTTTACTTCCTCGAAAGTACGAACTTCGGAACCTCCACCAGTGGACTTGACATGAGCAGCGACGAATTCGACATCACCAGCAGCGTCTACGGGCTGGTGCTGGCGGCCGATACGCCTTCCCCGATAGCGCCGCAGGGCGAAGACGAGAAGACGCCCGANNGCGAAGAACAAAGACAAGAAGGACTCCGGCGATGATGCCGAAAAAGACCAAGCAGGCGAGACGAGGAAAGCTGACGACGCCGAAAAGTCCGAGAAAACTGAAAAAGCCGAGAAGGCGAAGCCGGTCAAGATCGACCTCGATCACCTCGAAGACCGAGCGGTTGCGCTTCCGCTGCCTCCGGCCCGCTATGAGGGCCTGACCGCAGGCAAAGAGGGCGTTCTTTATCTGCTCGAAGGCGGCGGCAGGTTCGGCGGTCCGAACGTGTCGCTGACCCGCTTTGTGCTGAAGACGAAGAAATCTGAGAAACTTGCCGAGCACGTCGCGGGATTCGATCTCTCATTCGATGGCGAAAAAATGCTGCTGCAGATGGGGCATGGGGAGTCCGATGGCGGCGCGGCCAATAGTCCCGCGCCTACGTTTGTGATTGTTCCCGCCGATGCTCCCGTCAAACCCGGCGAGGGCAAATTGGATCTCTCCAAGATGCAAGTGCGCATCGATCCCCACGCGGAGTGGCGCCAGATGTTTCACGAAGTCTGGCAAATCGAGCGCAGCTTCTTCTACGACCCGCACTATCACGGCGTGGACACGGTTGCAGAAGAAGCACACTTCAAACCGTACCTCGATGAACTGGGATCGCGCAGCGACCTCAATTATTTATTTCAGGAGATGCTCAGCGACTTTTCGATCGGCCACCTGCGCGGGAATGGAGGAACAATTCCCCGTCCGAATCGAGTCGAGGGCGGTCTGCTCGGCGCCGACTACGAGATCGTCGACGGACGCTTTCAGATCAAACGGATCTATACCGGCGAGCGCTGGAATCCGAGAGCTCACGCTCCGCTGGCCGAGCCGGGAGTGAAAGTAAAAGTAGGGGATTTCATTCTCGCCGTCGGTGGGCAGGACTTGAGCGGCTCCGATGACATTCAACGCTTGCTCGAAGGCACGGCGGGAACGCAGGTGGTGTTGAAGGTCGCCTCCGACGCCAAAGGAAAAGATGCGCACGACATTACTGTGACGCCGATCAGCGACGATCTCAGTCTGCGCAATCTGGCGTGGATTGAATCCAACCGGCGCAAGGTGCAGGAACTTAGCGGTGGAAAACTGGCTTACGTCTACCTGCCGGATACGGCCATGGGCGGCCTGACCAACTTCAACCGCTATTACTTTGCGCAACTCGACAAGCAGGGAGCCGTGATCGATGAGCGCTTCAATGGTGGCGGGCAGGCCGCGGATTACATCATCAACGCCATGAAGCGCACGCTGATGAGCTGGTGGGCGCCGCGTTATGGAATGATCTACCGCACTCCGCAGGCTTCAATTCTAGGGCCGAAGGTGATGATCACCAATGAATATTCGGGCTCGGGCGGCGACGCCATGCCGTGGTACTTCCGCCAAGCGCAACTTGGCCCGCTAGTCGGCAAGCGTACGTGGGGCGGACTGGTTGGAATCGGCGGCATTCCGGTGCTCATGGATGGAGGCCACGTCACCTCGCCCAGTTTTGGATTCTTCAATCCACAAGGCCAATGGGATGTT
>PMSZ01000260.1 GCA_003168235.1 Acidobacteriaceae bacterium | reverse complement strand
CAAGTATCCGCGGACGCACACGGCCGACATGGCGCGTTATTTTGTGGGTCTGACGGCGCAGCAACTCAACGATAATGCGGCTGCGGAACGCAATCTGCAGGAGGCGGCGGGTTCGTCGAACGGCGACCTGGCGGCGCTCGGCAAATTTGCGCTGGCTTCCGTCTATCGGGCGGAGAACAAAGACCAGCAGGCGATCGACCTCTACAAACAGTTAATCGCCAAGCCGACGCTGGTGGTGAGCAAGGCGACGGCGCAATTGGAGCTGGCCACACTCTACGAATCAGAGAAGAAGCCTGACGAAGCGAAGAAGATTTACGACGAAGTGGTGAAAGAAAATCCGCAGACCGAAGCGGCTTCGGTGGCGCAGCGGCGGAACGTGGCGCTTAGACAATAGGTCTCAGGTGTCAGGTGTCAGGTGTCAGGACTTGTCGGCTACGCGGCGCAGGCAGGCAATTAGGCGGTCGCAATCTTCGATGGTGTTGTAAACGTTCGGGGTCACGCGGATCGAACTTCCGCGGACGCTGACGAATACTTTCTCTCTCGCTAACATTTCTGGAAGCTCTTTCGGAATGGGCAGTTTTCTCCGCAACGCCAGGTAGTGCGGGGCGCGCAACGGTTCTCGGGGCGCGTGGAATCCCAGTTCAGCCGCTGCTTGGGCGATACGGCTACTCATAGCGCCTGCGGTTTCAGAAATCTGATCGACTCTCCATTCCAGCAATTGCTTGATAGCGCGATCGGCTGCGGGCAGGAGCGCGAAGTTGGAGCGCTCTCCCATATCGAAGCGGCGCGCGCCGTGGTCGTAATTTTCCGTATAGAGGATCAGGCTGGAAAAATCGCGGGCGTTGGCGCGCTGGATCCAATTTTCTTCGAGCGGGATTCCGTTGTGCAATTGAGGAGCAACGTAGAGCAGGCCGACGGAATAGGGGCCGAGCAGCCACTTGTAACAGGCGGCGACGGCGAAGTCGGGCTGGATGTCGCCAACGTTAAAGGGCAGGGCACCGAGCGACTGGGTGAGATCGAGGGCGAGCGTGGATCCGAGGTTGCGGCAGGCTGCGCCGATGCGGACCAGGTCGAGCTGGCCGCCGCTGGTCCACTGGACGTGGGGAAGCACGGCGATGGCTACGTCGGCGGTCAGGTCGTGGAGAACGGCGGCGGTCCAGTCATCGTCCTCCGGCCAGGAAACGATCTTTAACGCGGCGCCGGTTTTTTCCGCGAGGCGCTCCCACGCGTAGTAATTGGAGGGAAACTGCTCGGCGAGCACGAGAATGCTCTGGTTTTTTTTGACGGGCAAATTTTTCGCAGCGGTGGCGATGCCATAGCTGGCCGAAGGAACGATAGCGATGTCGTCGGCCGAACTGCCGATCAATTGCGCAGCGGTTGCGCGGAAATCTTCAGAACCGGTGAAGAATTTGTCTGAAGTAAGTTCCCACGGATGTGCTTTGCGGGTGAGCCCGGTGATTCCGGCCTCAAGCGCCGGTTTCATGAGCGGCGACATGTACGCGCAATTGAGGTAAGCGACGTCGTCGGGGATATCGAAGAGATGGCGCTGGCAGGGGATCATGGGGCTAGGCTTTGGAGTTTAGTGTATCAATTGAAAGGCGACCAGTGAGAAGGGCGACCGGCGGTGGCGGATCACGGGGTGCTGCGGGAGTTGGGATCGAGGAGCATTGGCATTGAAGTAAGACGTCCCTGGCGGCGGACGCTAGAAAGCTCCCAGCCAGCGGACAGGAAAGCGGCTGCCGAGGGCGTTCACCAGGCGCTCGTCGGCGGTGATGAGATATCTACCTGTGGAGGCGGCCATTGCAACGTAGGTGCTGTCGTAAATGGTTCGGTCGAAGTCGCAGGCGATCTTGAACGCTTCCGGCAGAAAAGCCCGGCTCGGCACAGTGGGAAAGTCGCGGTTGAGCATTGCTTCGAGAGCGCGTTGCGCCAATGCGGATGTGACGGCGCCGCGTTTAGCGGCCTTCCGGAGGAAACTGGCAATCTCGAGCCAGAATAAATCCGGGACGACCACCTGAATCGAGCCGTCCACGTAGGCGCGAAGAAAGCGATGGGCCTGATTGGCAAAAGGCTCAACGATCTTGGGGGTTGCCCATTTCGCGGCGACGCTCGCATCCATCACGAACGTCTTCACCGCTCGCGATCCTCGCGGATCATCTCTTCTGTCGAAGGGAAGGGACCGTTGCCGGCAGGTTTGTGCGCTTGGATTTCCCTCAATTCATCGTAGAATTGGCGGCGTCGCTTAAGTTCGGCAGCGGTGGGCACGGTGTCTTTGAGCATCTCGATGACCTCGGCCGCGATGGAGGTGCGGCGCTTGCGGGCGCGGGCGCGCAACGCTTCGTAGAGGTCTTTGGGGACATTTTCTACGTATAGGGTTGGCATAGGAATAGTCTAGCATAACCCTAGGGTGACGCTTTCAGCCTCCCGCTTGACACCACTATTTCTGGCCTTTACTCTTAGTTATTGCTCCCTGAGAGACTTTCGTCTCTGTGCGTGCTTCCGCAGGCCTTTGCGGTAATTTGAGTGGGGGCGGCGGAGGTTCCGAGTTCCAATGTTCATCGAACTGAAGGATCTGGAGATTCACCCGGTCGATTTCCGGGAAGAGTTTGGTCCGGGTGTGATTGATCTGGGCGAGGAAGTGCGGCAGCTGTCGCCGCTCGGCAGCGAAGGCCGGGCCGATCTGGTCGAGGAGCACCACGGCAAGCACGAAGTCGTGCAGGACATCCGGATCAAGGGCAAGTTGCAGACCAGCGTGGAAGTGGCGTGCGCGCGCTGTCTCGAGCCGGTGGTGCATGCGGTGGAGCGCAGTTTCGATCTTTTGTACCGGCCGCTGGGGATCGACTCGGGACACGCAGAGCTTTCGGTGACCGACGCCGAGGCGGAAATCGGCTATTACCAGGGCGAAGGGTTGTTGCTGGAAGACGTGCTGCGGGAGCAGTTGCTGCTGGCGCTGCCTTTGAAGACGCTTTGCCGCGAAGATTGCAAGGGTTTGTGTCCGCAGTGCGGCAAGAATCTGAACGAAGTGCAGTGCTCGTGCGTGGATGAAATCGAAGATCCGCGCTGGTCGGCGCTGAAAGATATACGTACGAAATTGAATCAATAGGAGAAAGTTCCCGGTTCCCGGTTCTCAGTCACCCCGCCTTCACTGAGAACTGAGAACTGGGAGCTAAATAAAGATGCCTAATCCGAAACGTCGACATTCGCAGAAGCGCACCGCCACGCGGCGGGCGCATGACTCACTCTCCACGCACTCGCTTTCGGAGTGTCCGAACTGCCACGAGCGCAAGATGCCGCACCGTGCCTGCCCGAAGTGTGGGACCTACAAGGGGCGCGAGGTTCTAGAGGTCGAAGAGAAGTCGTAGGTTCCGGCGTCGTTCATCAAACGTCATCGCTGAACATCACCGTCAAACGTCATCCTTAATCCTTCATGCCTAGCGTAATCGCACTCGATGCGATGGGGTCCGACAAGGCGCCGAAGCCGGAGATTGAAGGCGCGTTGCAGGCCGCGCGCCATCACGGGCTGAAGGTGCTTCTGGTGGGCCCGGAAGCGCGACTGCGGGCGGAACTGGCGCGCTATCCGGACGCGCGGCGGCTCGGCGTAGAGGTGGTCCACGCCAGCGAAGTCATCTCCATGGACGACAAAGTGGATGCGATCCGCGCCAAGCGCGACTCGTCGATCCGGGTTGGACTGCGGTTGGTGCGCGAAGGCCGCGCCGCGGGCTTTGTGACCGCAGGCAACACGGGCGCGGCGATGGCCACGGCGAAAATGGTGCTCGGCGCGTTGCCGGGAGTGGATCGTCCGGCGCTGGCGGCGGCATTTCCGACGGTCAACAACACCGCGGCCGTGTTGCTCGATGTGGGCGCCAACGTGGATTGCACGGCCAACAATCTCGAACAGTTCGCGGTGATGGGCGATATTTATTGCCGGTCGATTTTCGGGATGAAGCATCCGCGGGTGGGGCTGCTCTCGATCGGAGAAGAAGAAGGCAAGGGCAACGATCTGACGCGTGAGGCGTTTCAACTGCTCAAGCGGCTTCCGATAAATTTTATCGGCAATGTCGAAGGTCGCGATTTATACAACGGCCATGTGGATGTGATCGTGGCCGATGGATTTGTCGGCAATGTGGCGCTAAAGACTTCCGAAGGCGTGGCGCGGCTGGTGCGGGCGGTGCTGAAAGAAACCTTGAAGGCGACGATTACGCGGCAGGTGGGAGCGTATATTTCGCGCAACGCATTTTCCGATTTCAAGAAGCGGCTCGACCACACCGAGTATGGCGGCGCTCCGCTGCTGGGCGTGAAGGGCGTGTGCATCATTACGCACGGATCATCGAATACCAATGCGATCAAGAACGCGTTGCGGGTAGCGGCGGAATTCGCCGAGGGCAAAGTGAATGAGACGATCGAGCGCGAGCTGGCGGCGCTGAGCGTGGCGGTGCCGACGTAGAGCAGGTCAGAGGTTAGAGGTCAGATTTCAGAGGTTAAGGCAAAGCGAAGGTCAGAGGTTAGAGGTCAG
>PMSZ01000375.1 GCA_003168235.1 Acidobacteriaceae bacterium | reverse complement strand
GGCGACCGCTCGCGCAAGCAGACGCTGGTCGAATACGGATTCCGCATGCCCTCGGCGCTCGACAACCGCCCGCTCACCTTTGAAGAATTCGAGCACCGCACCAATCAGCTCGTCTATGTCAGCGCGACGCCCGGCCCCTACGAACTCACCAAGTCCGCCGGAGTCGTCGTAGAACAAATCATCCGCCCCACCGGCCTCATCGACCCACCAGTAGAAATCCGACCCGTCAAAGGACAGATCGACGACCTGCTCCACATGATCCGCGACCGGGTCGCCCGCAACGAGCGCGTCCTCGTGACCACCCTGACCAAGCGCATGTCCGAAGATCTCGCCGAGTATTACAGCGAAGTGGGAGTCAAGTGCCGCTACATGCACTCCGAAATCGAAACCCTGGAGCGCGTCAAGATCCTCCGCGATCTGCGCAAAGGCGAATTTGATGTATTGATCGGCATCAATCTTCTGCGCGAAGGCCTCGACCTACCCGAAGTTTCACTGGTTGCAATCCTCGACGCCGACAAAGAAGGCTTCCTGCGCAGCGCCGGCTCACTCATCCAAACCATCGGACGCTGCGCCCGCAACCTCAACGGCCAAGCCATCCTCTACGCCGATCGCATGACCGATTCGATGAAGAAAGCGCTGGACGAAACCAACCGCCGCCGCGCCATCCAGCAGTCCTACAACGAGCAAAACGGAATCACCCCCGAATCCATCATCCGCCCGCTCGACATGACCCTGGTAGCGATCGTAGGCGCCGACTACACCGATCTCACTTCCAGCGATGTCGACGGCATCCCCGAGTTCAAGTCGCAAGAAGATCTGGACGCCTACATCGCCAAATTGGAAAGCGATATGCGCGAGTCCGCTAAGCGCTTCGAATTCGAGAAAGCAGCGAAGCTGCGCGACACCATCAAAGGCCTGCGGACCAAAGAATTTCTCTTCGCATAGTTCAATCCATAGTTCAANNCAATCCATAGTTCAATCCATAGCTCAGGGCTAACCATTTCCGGGCGGCCCAGTTTCCCCTTGACCCCTTCACTACTAGCAACGATAATAGCCAGCGCTGCGCAAGTGTGGGTGCGAACGCGGCGTCAATTCCTCTGCAGGAGCCAAGTTCCAGCCTTTTTCCTGTTGCGGATTCCGTTTTGGCGCGGTGAAACCGCAAGCGCGATAACTCAGCAAAAGAAAATCAAGATTCACGCTCCCAGGGAGATTCCTGAGAGCCAGGTTCGGGGTGCAAGCAAAATCGCTGCACCTGGAGTTTGTCAATTCTGGAGGAGGACCCATGAAGACTAGAAACGCGGCGAGCTGTGCTGGCTTGCTATCAGCGGTATTGCTGTTTATCTGCAACGTTCCGGCGTTCGCCGCGAGCAGCAAGCCCATCGTCATTCACCCCGACAAGGTCGGCGTCTCGCAAACTGTCCGCGAGCTTGCCAAGACCATTGGTCCGCCCGTATTTCACGGCTGGATCATCCGCAGGGAACATGAAACCCCGAGCGTGATGACCAGGATCTACAACATCCCTGATCCCGTCATTCAAGACAACTCCATCGAGCCCGAACTTTCCGTCGACCTCGGCTTCAATTTCGACGGCATGAATGGCGTGCAGGCCGGAGGCGTCATCCCGCCTGACACCAACGGTGCGGTTGGCGACAATCAGTTTTTCCTCATCACCAATTTCGCCTTCAACATTTACAACAAGACCACGGGTGCGCTTGAAGAAGGACCGCTCCTCATTAACAGCATCTGGAGCGGATTCGGCGGCCAGTGTCAGAGCGATAACGGCGGCGATCCCGTCGTGCTCTACGACAAGATTGCCAACCGCTGGTTGCTGGAGCAACTGGAATACACCTCTACCTACCAGATCTGCGTTGCCGTCTCCCAGACCGACGACGCCACCGGCGCCTATTACCTCTACTCCTATACTTTTGCCGGCGGCCTGACCGACTACCCCAAACTGGGCATCTGGCCGGACGCCTATTACCTGGCGTTCAACTTTTTCGCCAACGGAGAAAACTTCACCGGCGCCGAACCCTGCGCTCTCGACCGCGCCTCGATGCTTGCCGGCCAGAGCGCAGCCATGATCTGCTTTAACCCCAATAACTCGAACCAGGGATTCCTGCCTTCTGACATCGACGGCAGCACTTTGCCTCCGAGCGGCGCTCCCAACCATTACATCGAGCTGGGAAACACCAACACCACCCTCAACGAATACGATTTCCACGTCGACTTTAACGTCCCCAAGGACTCCACCTTCACCGGTCCCAACACGCTCACCGTGCCGGCTTACACCCAACTCTGCGGCGGTGGCGGCGGGGCTTGCATTCCCGAGCCCCATGGCGGTGGCGTGCTCGATGCCCTCGGCGATCGCATGATGTTCCGCAACGCTTATCGCAACTTCGGCGGTTATGAGTCGATGGTGTTTTCTCATTCCGTCGCCGCCGGCCCAGGTTCCACGGCCGTTTCGGCGGAACGTTGGTATGAACTGCGATCCACGCCCGCCGGAGGCAGTTTCTCCGTCTACCAGGCCTCAACCTACCAGAACAAAACCGACAGTTACTGGATGGGCAGCGTCGCCATGGACAAGAACGGCGACTTGGCCTTGGGCTTCAGCCTCGACAACAGCACCAATCTTGCTCCCAGCATTAAATTCACCGGCCGCAAAGTGACCGATAAATTGAATAAGCTGGAAGGCACCAAGCTGATCCACAAGGGCAAGATCGTTCAGGGTCAGGTCAATCGTTGGGGCGATTACAGTTCGATGAGCGTCGATCCCACCGATGATTGCACCTTTTGGTACACGCAGGAATATAGCGACGGCGGCTACAACTGGCAGTCTCACGTAGCCTCGTTCAAGTTCAGCACCTGCGAGTAACTAACAACGTCAGCATCTTTTACCGAGGCCCCGTCCTATCGCGAAGCGAAGGACGGGGCTTTTCTCTGCCCAACCCAGCATTTGATCATGCCCTCCCGTGCGTACATCCTTCCTCGAACCGAGCGTAACTCCTTCCTGCACTACTCTCACAAACCCACACCGCCGATATGTACGAGAGATAGATATACGAGAGCGCTGCCGATTGCCTCGGCGGATTGTCCCGCCTGTAAACGACGAACGACGACCGACGAACGACCAACGACGAACAACGACCGACCGGAGAAAGGCTATGAAGACTTTATTCGCGGTATTGCTGGTAAGCAGTCTCATCCCGCCAGTCGCCGCTCAGGACGACTCCACTGCGACAGCCGTCTACACGATTATCGCCCTCGAGAAAGCATGGAATCAGGCCTTCAAATTTCGAGATACAAGAGCGATGGACATCCTCCTCGATGACGGCGCCCTCCTGGTGAACGATGACGGTAGTCTGCAATCAAAAGGCGAGTTTCTCTCCGGCATTCGCGAGTCCAAGCCATCCGACGAGGAGCAGGTGACTCCCGAGTCGATCTCAGTCCGCATCTTCGGCGGCGTAGGCATCGCGACCGGCATATTTCGCGCCAAAGAAATCTCGGGCGGTAAGATTGTGGTGAAGCGAAACCGCTTTGTCGATACCTGGATGGAAAAGAACCACACCTGGGTCTGCGTATCCGCCTCCGCAACTCCCGTTCTACACTGACCCATCTGCGGACCGCGACTCCGCCCGACTACAAAGCTTTCCAGTTGGAATTCAAATCACGCCAGGGAAAAAAAGCGGGCGGTTGCCAGGCTCGAGGTTCCTCAGCTGTTCCCCAGCACCGACCACGAGTCGCCCTTACCAAACTCGCGCATTTTCTCGGTACCATGAACCGAGTACCAGTTGCGCCACGCGGCCGGCTGATTGGGCAGATTCACGTTCGTAATTTCCCGCAGCGCCTGGTAAACCCAATTCCGCGTGGTCGGGTCCAGCGACGGGTCGTCAGCCAGTTCAATCAGTCCCGGAACCGCCTTCATCCGCTGCTCGCGCGTCATCATCCCCGACTTCGCCAGGCTGCAGCCCGCGCGTTCCCGCACATCCAGCGACGGATCGTTGCGAAACACATCCAAAAAGTTTCTGATCGTTTCGTCCGTGCCCAGATGCGCCAGCCCCTCCACCGACCAGAAGCGCACCTGCTGGTCCGAATCGTGGATCCACTCCGCCAGCAAATCGTGGATGCGCTGCGTCTCAACTCCGCGACTGCCAAGCATTCCCAGTTCCCACGCAAAGTAACCACGGCTTCCCGGAAGTTTGTGCGCAGTCTCGATCAGCCGGTCCGCCTCCTCTTCGGTCTTTTCAATGTGCCGGAGCGCAAGATTAATCTCGATCGCGGCCGCCCGTATGCGCAGATCGTTCGAATAGAGCGCGGTGTCCTGCAGCGTCTCCCACCGCGGAGTATCGTGCAGTTTGCCGAACCATCCTTCCACCATGTCGGCAATCATCTTCGTCGCTCCCACGTCGTGATTCACCGCCGCGCCCAGCAGATACTCCATCTGCACCTGCGGAGGCTGCGTCTGTACCCATTCGATATTGTGCTCGGAAAGTTGGCCGTGATCGGCAGGCACCGGCCGACCAGGCACTGGCAGGCCTTCACCAGATTGCGGCTTGGGAGC
>PMSZ01000364.1 GCA_003168235.1 Acidobacteriaceae bacterium | reverse complement strand
ACTCACGCGCCAACAGCGCGGCGCGACCGGTCACTATAATCAAAGGTGTGAATGCGCCGCGCACCAACTTGTCGCAAATCCCTGAAAGCCGCTCGCTGATTCTCGACGGGCGGACCTGGGCGGAAATTTCGCTCACCGCGCTCGGCGAAAATTTCCACGTCGTGCAGAAGCACGTCGGCGCGAGCGTCACCATTTGCGCAGTAGTCAAGGCCGATGGCTACGGACACGGCGCGGTCGAGTGCGCGCTGGCGCTCGAATCCGAGGGCGCCCAGTGGATGGGCGTGACCAATGCCGCCGAAGGCCTCGCTTTGCGCGCAGCCGGCGTTGAAGCCCGCATCCTGCTGATGACCGGAATCTGGAAGGGGGAAGAAGACGGCATCGTCGCCCACAATCTCACTCCGACCATCTGCATTCCCTGGCACATTGAGATGCTCCAGCGCGCCGCCCAGAAGCGGCAGCGTATTTTGCCCGTCCATTTGAAACTCGACACGGGCATGAACCGTCTCGGCGCGTGTCCAGAAGCGTTGCCGCGTTTGTGCGAGATGTTGTCGGCCAGCAAGAACCTGTCACTTGAAGGCGTGAGCACGCATTTCGCGTCCGCCGAGGTGCTAGACGCCGCCGACGCCGTGCGCCAGTCAAAGCGCTTCGAAGAAGGTTTGGCGGCGTTGCGAAATTTCGGCTTGCACCCAACGCTGGTGCACATGGGGAACTCCGCCGCCATGATCGCTCGACCGGAGACCAGGAAGACTATGGTGCGTCCCGGCATCGCGCTCTACGGCTATTCGCTGGCGTTCACCCGTGGCGGCGAACCCGCATCTGTCGCTCCGCTGCCTCTGCGCCCAGTGCTTTCGTGGAAAACTCGAGTGCTGACCGTAAAAAGTGTTGCGGCCGGCGAAGCCGTCGGCTACATGGGCACGTTTGTGACTCGCGCGCCCGGTCGCATTGCGGTGCTGCCAGTTGGTTACGCGGACGGCTATCCGCGCCTACTTTCGAACCGCGCGCGCGTGATCGTAGCGGGCGAATACGCGCCGGTCGTCGGGCGCGTCTCCATGGACCTGACCATCGTGGATGTCAGCCACATTCGCGATGTCAAGGTAGGAGATGAAGTGATCTTGATCGGAAAAAACAACGGCCACAGCGTGGACGCGGTAGAGTTAGCGCGTCTGTGCGAAAGCGTGCCCTACGAAATCTTGTGTGGCATCTCACAGCGGGTGCCGAGAGTTTATAGCTGAGTCGCCCGCAATCAGTCGAACCGGCGTTCAGCCCATCAGTCCGTATCAACCCCTTCACGGGAGAGTTACTGAATGCTAAGGGCTGACGGCTTAGTGCTGAATCCCGCCATTAGACCTGCCACAGTCGTCAAAATACTCCCGGTGCTGTATTTCTAGAATAGATATGCCCTCGCGCTACGCTCAATGGATGTACGACTGGGAGACCCGCCTGACCTCGGTGGACAACAACCGCGTCGTGCGTCCGCTCGACTGGGGTGTCGATTGGACTCGGAGCTGGCCCGGCCGCAACGGTGGCCCTCCATCGGAAACCGCCGCCCCAAACTCCCGCGATCTGCTGCAATATTTCTCACGCTTCAATGACCGCATCATCGGCGCCAGCGATATTTTTTACTCCTACCAGAAGCCAACCGATTTCCGGCTGGAGCGCCGCGAAGTTCAGGTCTTCAGCACCCGCGAAGTTCCCGATCCACGCCTCGAAGAAAAAGTTCGTGGCACGCACAGCGATTTTTTGCGTTTCACTTCGCCGGTCGCCACGCCCTATCCCGAAAATAATCTGGTGAACGCCCGCTGGTTTCCAGTCCGCGGACGCCGCGCCGTCGTCCTTCTGCCGCACTGGAATTCCGATGCGATTTCCTATTCCAGCCTTTGTCGCGTGCTGAACTGGATGGGCATTGCTGTCCTCCGTCTGTCCATGCCCTATCACGATATTCGCCGTCCCGCCGAGATCGACCGCGCCGACTACGCCGTCTCCGCCAACATCGGACGCACCCTCGATTCAGTTCGCCAGGGCGTGATCGATGTCCGCTGCTGTCTCGATTGGCTCGAAGCGCAGGGTTACAACCGGCTCGGCATCGTCGGCACTAGCCTCGGATCGTGCTATGCCTTCATCGCTACCGCGCACGATCCGCGCATTCAGGTCGCCGCCTTCAATCATGCCTCGACCTACTTCGCCGACGTGGTTTGGCACGGCCAATCCACTCGCCACATCCGTGAAGGACTCGAAACGGAAATTGACCTGAATAACCTGCGGCAGGTGTGGCGCGCCGTCAGTCCGATGGTGTACTTCGACAAGTTTTCACGCTGGCCGCGCCGTTCGCTCATCATCTACGCAAAATACGACATGACCTTCCTGCCCGAATTTTCCCAGCAGGTCGTCGAAGAATTCGAGAAGCACAACCTCGATCACAAAGTCGTCGTGCTCCCCTGCGGGCACTACACTATGGGCGAAACGCCCTATAAATACATGGATGGCTGGCAGTTGGTAAGTTTTCTACGGACGGCGTTCGAGTAGTTGCTGGCCAGCCGCGAAAAACGATCAGCGAAAAGAAGAGCAGCGGGAAGCCAGTGGGGAACTCGTGTTTATTTATGGACCGTAATCTGGCCGGAAATCCGGTCGTACTCCGACTTCAAAATGATATGCCGCGTGAGTAGACCATCGACGCGATCGTAGGGACGTCCCGCGATCACCCGGTCGGCCGCCGTCGCACTCATGCCAGGGAGCGCCATCACCTGATCTCTTGACGCGCTATTTACGTCGACCGCCTTGCTGCTGCCCCAGCCTTCCTTTACGCCTTCCACTACGGCTTTGGCATCGTTCTTCGCTTCCGCCGTCGCCTCCGCGGTTTTCTCGCGAATCTGCTGCGGACTCTGTTGTTGCTGAGTGCAGCCTGCAAGCGCCACCAACAGCAACCCTGCCGCACCCTGCCACAACTTCAGAAGACTCATCTCGACCTCTTCTTTCGAGTCTGTTAGATGACATCTTGGCGTATCTGGTTGGCGGACAGTCGTCGTTCTGCACCGCGCGGGATCTCAAGACGGCGTTCGATAGCGACATTAACTGCGTTACTATAAGCCTAGCGAGGTAAGCATGACCCAGATGACAGCCGAAGTTTGCAAGTTGTTGGAGCAGGCGTTGTCGCTCTCGGTTGAGGAACAGGAAGCCTTGGCGGAGTCGCTGATTTCCAACCTCGGGGGCAAGGTCGACCAGGGCGTTCAACAGGCTTGGGAAGCGGAAATCGGGAAACGACTGCTGGATCTGGACTCCGGCAAGGCGAGGACCACCCCGTGGTCGGAAGTCCGCCAGCGCAATTTGGCAAAGCTGCCCGATGCCCACTGATTCGGTGGAGTTTCACGAGGAAGCCACCCCCGAATATGACGCCGCGTTTGATTGGTACTTGGAGCAGGCCCGGACGCCGCTCTCAAGTTTGACGCTGAAGTGGATCGGGCATTGGAGCACATCCTGCAAGCTCCTGAACGATGGACGTCCGGCCCGCATTCCACGCGTAGGTTTTTGCTCAGGCAATTCCCTTTTATCGTGATTTACCGGCAACTCCCGTCTGCACACATTCAGATCGTGGCGATCGCCCATACCAGCCGAAGACCCGGATACTGGACGGGCCGAATTTAGCCACTCGATTTGCGAGAGGGCTCCCCTTGACTTATTTCAAGCCGAGCTCGCCATCGTACTGCCGGATAACCCCGTAGCACTCGCAGGTGGAGGCCTCAAGTTTCTTGCGGTTCACGATCTTCACTGCGCCACGGGTGTATTCGATGAAACCCTTTCTCTGCAAAACGCCCGCTGCCACGCTCACGCTGGGTCGATCCGTCCCCAGCATGGTTGCGAGAAAATCATGAGTGATGCGCAGCGAGCCCGAAGCCACTCGGTCCTGAGTCATCAGCAACCAGCGCGCAAGCCGCTGCTCAATGCCGTGCAGGCGATTACACGCGGCGGTTTGTGCAATCTGCATACTCCGAATTGCGGCATAGCGGTTCAACAGCATTTGCAGGCGTGGGGCGGATTCCAAAGTAGTTTGCAAAGCTCCAACTTTTACCCGAAATCCATCCCCAGTGATTTGGACGACCGCCCGCAGCGAGCCCTTGCTCAGGCCGGCAGCCGCCGGTATTCCTGTAAAACCCTCATTGCCAACCACGCCAGCTTCGGCGGTTCTTCCGTCTTTCATTACGACGACAAGAGAAATCAAACCGCGGTTCGGAAAATACGCGAATTCCAGCTTTCCACCCGCTTCGTGAAGGACCAGATGGTTTGGCAAATTGACGTATTCAAGATGAGGACGAAGTGCGCTGTAGTCGTTATCGGAGGTCGACAGAAGGATTATGTTGCTGACGGCTTTCCCCGCGGCATTCGTGCGCTCGCCGGACTGCACGACTTTGAGGTCTCTATTGGCCACAAGCCAGAACCGAAATACCTCCCGCAGCGGGGATGTGCTCGCGCGTCAGGGTTTGCGAAACACCAATTCTGCTGATCCGCATGGAATCGCGGATTATACAGGCCCAAAAGGTCACGCTTCTGTAGGGTACCCTACAGTGCCCTTTCGCGGTTAGGCGCAGCGTTGCGCAAAAGGTGGACCAGCGGTTAAAGCGACTCCATTCCCTTTGCGAATATCAGAAACTCACGCTAGCAAGCTCCTCGAGGTATGTAGGTTTCCCGACAGACGACCCAAACGGTCACATGTAAACTTTCGCATTTCCATTTATGCGATTTGCGCCACGCCCAGACTGGGCAACGGTTTTTCTCCTGCAATCAGCCAGTACGCGGTTTCCGAAGGAATCGCCATTGGTAAAGCAGAACGTTGCGTCCCTCGACAGCATGCGAGTACTCGGTCCGGCCCCGCTAGGGAGGCGGCTATGAGCCGGGAGTTGATATGGATTGACCAAGAGCGTTTTCGGGGGTTCGGTTGTTCCGCATGCGGATGGCGGTTCCAACCTTCGAGTGCGGCCGCCAGCACGTCTTTCGATGAAATGATGCGCAACGTCGAGCTGCAGCGCGACAAGGAATTTGCATCCCATGTTTGCGCCGATCACTCCAAAAAGGCCACGCAGTAGCAGCTCTAGCGCTGATGGCGCCAGGATCACGGATTCCGGAAATCGGCCCCTGCAAATTGGTTCGCCGCCTTGGGACGCGCCTGCTCGGAGTAAAATAACCGGGAGTCCCTATGAAAAATTCCGCAATATCCATATCGATGTCCCGTCCGCTCAGCGAAGTAGATCCTGAAATTTCGAACGCCATCGACAATGAAGCCCGCCGCCAGCACGAGGGCCTGGAACTGATTGCTTCCGAAAATTTTGTCAGCGAGGCTGTGCTTGAGGCTGCCGGATCGGTCTTCACCAACAAATATGCGGAGGGTTATCCCGGCAAGCGTTATTACGGCGGGTGCGAGTTCACCGACGTGGTCGAGAATCTGGCGCGCGAGCGGGCGAAAAGGCTTTTTGGCGCGGAGAACGCCAACGTGCAACCGCACTCCGGATCGCAGGCCAATCAAGCAGCCTACGCATCCATCCTCCAGCCCGGCGACACGATTCTCGGTTTGAATCTCGCCCACGGCGGTCACCTCACCCACGGACATCATCTGAATTTCTCGGGCAAGACTTACAAAGTAATTCCGTATGGCGTAACTAAAGAATCCGAAACCATCGACTACGACGAATTGGAACGCATCGCGACCGCAGAGCGTCCGAAGCTGATTATCGGCGGTGGCAGCGCCTATCCGCGCATCATCGACTTTGCCCGCATGCGCCAGATTGCCGACAAAGTTGGCGCGCTCTATCTCGTCGATATGGCCCACTTCTCCGGACTGGTTGCCGGTGGCGCGCATCCCAGCCCCGTGCCGCACGCGCATATCGTAACTTCGACCACGCACAAAACGCTCCGCGGCCCGCGCTCGGGCATGATCCTGAGCAAGCAGGAATTCGCCGCAGCCATCGACAAAGTTGTTTTCCCCGGAATGCAGGGCGGCCCGCTCGTCCACATCATCGCCGCCAAGGCGGTCTGCTTTCTCGAAGCATCGCAGCC
>PMSZ01000205.1 GCA_003168235.1 Acidobacteriaceae bacterium | reverse complement strand
CGCAAGCAGCACCCGGCCGAGCCTCGCACCGGGTTTGGGTCTCGTGCCAACCATGGGTGCTCTGCATGAAGGACACCTCTCGCTGGTGCGCGCAGCCAAGAACCGTCGCCGCGTGGTTGCCGCATCCATCTTCGTAAACCCCACCCAGTTCGGCCCCACGGAAGATTTTTCGAAATATCCGCGCCAGTTCGACCGCGACCGCCGCCTGCTCGAAAATGAAGGCGTCGACATTCTCTTTGCCCCGGCGATCGATGAAATCTATCCCGACCCCGCCGTCACCTGGGTCGTGGTCGAGGGCTTGAGCGACAAACTTGATGGACGCTCACGCCCCGGCCATTTTCGCGGCGTGACCACAATCGTCGCCAAGCTCTTCAACATCGTCGAGCCCGACGCCGCGTTCTTTGGTCAGAAAGACGCCGCGCAACTTGCCATCATCCAGCGCATGGTGCAAGACCTGAATTTCCCGGTTGAAATTGTCGCTTGCCCCATCGTGCGCGAGCCCGACGGTCTCGCCATGAGTTCGCGTAACGCCTATCTGAACCCCGAGGAACGCAACCGCGCGCTCGTTTTACAGCTTTCACTGCAGCAAGCGCGGCAGCAATTCGAAAACGGCGAAACGATTGCCGCAAAGTTAATCTCCGCCGCCAAAGAAGCTTTCGCCGCCGAGCCGCAAGTCGCGCTCGACTATTTCGAGATCGTCCATCCCGGCACGCTCGACCCCGTCAAACAAATAACCGAAAAAACTTTGGTAGCCGTCGCTGCCCACGTTGGTTCTACGCGTTTGATCGACAACCTCGTCCTTGATCCGCACCCTGCGACAACACTATGAACCAACTCTAGCCCTCAGCCGGAGCATGCTTCCCGTCTCCGGTCAGCAGGCCCACGCGTTCAACACCTGCAATGCGTGCAACCGCAATTACATCCGCGACGTCCTGAAAATCAATTCCCCCGTCGGCCTCGACGTAAGCGATGCGTTCAACGCGAATGGCGAAAATGTCACGCAGCCGATCACGCAAATCGTCCCACGGCACCGCTTCCTCATTCACCATCACCCGGGGATGCTCCGCCGGCAACTTCGCCGAATGAATCTGAATCACGATCGTCCGCTGCGGCGGCGGGACTGAGTGGTCATTCGGATTGGCCGGATGCGGAAGTTCAGCCTGCAAACCGCTTGGCCGCTGCTCAATGACAACCACCATGAAAACAATGATGAGAACGAGCAGAACGTCAATCAACGGCGTGACGTTCATTTTTGGACCTGTCGAAAACGGACCGCCCCCCGCGCCTGCCGTGAACCCCATGAACGTTCCTCCCTTTGGCCGTTCGCCTGAACTGGAGGAGCACGCGCGTGTCCTGAATCACTTGGACACCTCGCGCGAAAGAAAGTTCCACAGCATTGCGCTAGATCGTTGCGCTAGATCGGCTCGGGCGAAGGCGGCAGCGGAGGAGCTTCAAACGGCGGCGGAGATTCGGGCAGCGGAGGTGACACCGGAGCCGGGGGCGCCGGATTCAGCAGGGCGTCAAGTCTTGGATAGCGCGAAGCGAAGAAGTAAATCGAAAACGCCGGGAAAAATACCGTAGCCGGTACGCATACCAGTGCCACCAGATAGACCAGCAGAAGCAGCAGTAGCGTCCCGAGTAAGATCGCCAGGCTGATGGTGGTCACGCTCCATCCCAACCCCGCAGCTCTGGCCGCCAGCACCGCAGCCACGCTCGGCACGACGACAAAGAGCGCCGGGACCAGCGCCAGGATGCCGAACAGGATCGCGGCCGCGATGGCAAGCACCAGCTTCAACAGTAGATAGACAACATATTTCCCGGTCTCTAACCGGATCATTCCCAGTAGCCGGTGCCAACCGTCGGCAAAATCAAGGTCCTCCAGAGCCATGATTGGCACCAGAAAATCTCTCGCTAGTACCTGCACCACGATGGCCGTCAGAAGAAATAGCAGGAACACGCCCACCAGCAGAACGACTCCGATAATCAGTCGCCCAACGTGTTCGCGCAGATCTGTCGCCCACCCCGCAGCCAGCGCCAGCGCCACTGGCACACCAATCAGAAACATCAGAAATAACGAGGCGAAAATCTGGAACACGATCTGCCATAGAAAGAATCGTGCTCCGGCGCGATGCCATCTTCGCCATCCCTCGCCAATCGAGCAGTGCCGCCGTAAAACCGAGTCGAACAGGATGAACCGGAAGACGCTGTTGATATAGAGAAACACGAACGCCAGCAGCATCAGCGCAAACACTGCCACCACGATCAGTCCAACAATCTGCGCGAAATGTTCCGAGATGTGTGAATTAAGAGAAGGCAGGTCCAACGGCAAATGCCACGGAAGATTATGCGGAGATGTTTTCGGTCCGTGCATGAACCGGCCGAAGTTGGAATTACATCCGCCAGCCCGCATTTCCGCTGCCAGAATCCCAACCAGCGCCAGCCGCGACCACTGCCCCAACCGAAACGGCCGGAAGAGTTGCTCCCGCGTGTGCTGCAGAGCAGGTTGTACGCAGTCAACGGCGGAAATCGGCACCAACGCACCTCGCCTTTCGCATCACGACTCTGACCCCAGCACCCTAATGCGAATCGTGAAAAAAAACAACAAGGACTTCCCGTTAATTTGCGATCCCGGGCGCAGCGAGAGGATCGTCAATCTGCCGGCAGCACCCTTCATACCACCCATCGAACTCGCGCAATGCCGTCTCGCACTGCAGTCGATGACGTTCTTTCCGGTCGCGGATTTTCTTCTCCAGCGCGGGCAGCAGATCGAACGTGATATTCGCCGGCTGAAAATTCTTACTCTCCGCCCTCGTAATGTAATGCACGAGCGAGCCAAACGCCGTTGCTCGCGGCGGAGGAGTCACTTCCCCGCCGCCCACCAGCGCCGCGGCATTCATTCCCGCCATCAGCCCAGTGGCAATCGATTCCACGTAGCCCTCAACACCGCAGATTTGTCCGGCGAATAACACGTGCGGATGCGCCTTCATTTGCAATGTCGGACCAACCAGCGTCGGAGCGTTGATATACGTGTTGCGATGGATCTGCCCGAAGCGCAGAAATCGCGCGTTTTCGAGTCCTGGGATCAAACTCAGCACGCGCGCCTGCTCGCCAAATTTCAAATGGTTCTGAAAACCAACCAGATTGTAGGAATCGGCCCGCAGATTTTCCTGCCGCAACTGCACCGCCGCATAAGGAATCCTGCCCGTGCGCGGATCCTTAAGCCCGACCGGCTTCATCGGACCGAAACGCAGCGTGTCGCGTCCCCGCCGCGCGATCTCTTCGATCGGCAGGCAGCTCTCAAAGTAGTTCAGGTTTTCCCAGTCTTTCTGCTCTACTGATTGTGCCGCCAGCAGCGCATCATAAAACCGGTCATACTCCTCTTTCGTCATCGGACAATTGATATAATCGGCTGATCCCTTGTCGTAGCGCGCCGCCAGATACACCTTGCTCATGTCGATCGAATCGGCCTCCACAATCGGGCTGATCGAATCATAAAAATATAGATTGTTCTGGGCCCCAGTCCGCGAGGGATCCGCACTCAGCCGCACAATCTCCCGCGACAGCGCGTCCGATGTCAGCGGCCCGGTGGCGATAATCGTGAACTGACCGTCCTCAACCGTCCTGACTTCTTCACGCCGAATCGTAATGAGCCGCTCCCGTGAAATCGCGTCCGTCACCTTGCGCGAAAACTCATCGCGATCCACAGCCAGCGCATGCCCCGCAGGCACCGCAGTCTCCCGCGCGATCTCCAGCAGCAGCGACCCGGCGCGCCGCATTTCTTCCTTCAGCAACCACGGCGCAGTATTCTCGCTCTCCGACTTCAGCGAGTTGGAGCAGACTAGTTCCGCAAAAGCATCTGTCTGGTGCGCGGGCGTGGAGCGCCCCGGCCGCATTTCAAATAATTCAACGGCAACGCCGCGCCGCGCACACTGCCACGCCGCTTCCGCTCCCGCCAGCCCTGCGCCAATGATTCTCACTCGCATACTTGTATTGTCATACTTGTACTAATATGTCCGATTCCGCTCAGCAATCCTTCTCCGTTAGTCTTCGCAGGCCGTCTCCCGATAGCAGCGCCGTTCTCCACTCGTCGAGAAACTCCGCCCCATGCGCCTTATACATTTCGATCGCGGATTGATTCCAATCCAGCACCGACCACTTCACAAAGCTGCGCCGTTCCTGCTCCGCTGCTCGCGCAACCCGAGCCAGCAGCGCGCTTCCAATGCCGCGCCCGCGATAGTCGGGACAGACATAAAGGTCTTCCAGATACAATCCAGCGCCTCGCCACGTCGAGTAGTAATCAAAAAACAATGCGAAGCCCGCGGGCGCTCCATCCCACTCGGCAATGATGGTGCGGAATTGCGGACTCGCGCCGAACCCGTCCCGCGCTATGTCAGCCGCAGTCGTTCGCACCGCGTCCGGCTCTTTCTCAAATGTAGCGAGCTCCCCAATCAATCTTCTGATCAAGGCAGCATCGGCGATAGTGGCGTCGCGAATGGTTAACATTGGGAGCGGCGAGAAGAATTTCCTCGTGAACTGACAAGGTTAGGTTGATTATATTCGCTGATCTGCGAGTGCTGATCTGCGCGTGACCTTCGCGACAACCACGCGTCGGGAACTCGCGAACCGGACTAGCCCGGCTGCACCCGCGCCCGCTCTCGGGCCGCCTCAATAAAAGCGCGGAAGATCGCCCTCGCCGGCTCGGCCAACCGTGGCTCATCGCGCACACTCCGCTCCGGATGCCACTGCACGGCCAGCAAAAAATGTCCCGGCGCAGTCCCTTCGACAGCTTCGATCACTCCATCTTCGACCGAACGCGCCACCACGCGCAGCCCATCGCCGACCGCGTCCGCCGACTGATGATGCGAAGAATTCACAGGCAGCGTTTTGCCACCACCCGCGGATGCTCCCAATATCCCCGCCAGCTTCGACCCCGGAGCGACGTCCACACTGTGCGCGTTCGCTACTCCGCGTCCTGGGCTGTGATTGATGACCGACTCAATGTGCTGCACCAGCGTCCCCGCCCGGTACACATTCAACGACTGCAATCCATAGCAGATGCCGAGCACGGGTTTGTGCAAATCGTAAGCGTCCTGCAACAGCACTCTATCTACCCGGTCGCGCTTGGGATCGGCCGGAGCCGTCTTCTCATGCGTCGCCTCACCGTACTTCTGCGGATCGACATCCGCCCGGCTCCCGGGCAGCAAAATGCCGTCGCAATCCTCGATCTGCTTCATCACTTCAGAGGGCGTCAGATCCAGTTCAATGCGCACCGGCTCTCCACCAGCCTCGCGCACGGCGTCTAAATATTGCGGCAGCGCGCGCTCGGCATATTCGCGATCGCCGGAATGCGGCACTGGTACAGCAATGCGAGGAGCGCTGGCCGTCCTGTCCATCATGCCCCACTCACCCGCTCAATCCCGTCCAGCGCTTTTCGCTGCCGGTAGTTGCGGATCTCCATCCCCAGCGACAGCACCAGCACAATCGCGCCCGCGGTAATGGCGCACGGAAGCGCGATGTGGCGATAGCCAAACGCCATGTTCGGCGCGACGTGTTTCACCTGCGAATAGACCACGGTCCCCAGAATGCTCAACAACAGCGCGACCGCAAACGTCAGCACGGTAAATAAAAATGTAAATACAAAGACGCGCGCCGGAATTCCAATCCAACGCGGTCTGTCGGAACCCGTTTTCGCCATCCTTTAAGGCTACACCAATGTTGGGGCACGTAGGCTGGTCACATCATTCAGCCGAAGGGGCTTTCGTCCGCGCTGGGCCCATAGATCACCGGCACCGGAATATCCAGCAATCGCAAGTAGACCGAGAGCTGGCCGCGATGGTGATACCAGTGGTTCAGCATGATCGAGCGCAAAACTCTGATCCGCGGCTTGCTCGAAATCTCTTTACCTCTGAACATCAAACGCCAGTGTCCTTGCGCTAGCTGTTCCGTCATCCGCTTCAGACATTCTTCCACCTCACGCACGCTCTGCTCGAACGCAGCATGAATCTCTTTCACATCCTTTGGCAGGGGTGGATTGAAATTGGCCTGCGAGATTTCGAACTCGTCCTCCCACGTGATCTTCGTCAGGCTTCCCGGAACCGTGGCGATGTGCATGGCCAATTGCCCAAGCGACATCGATTTCGCGTGCGGTTTCCACGCCAGCTTGTCCGCCGGAACTCTCTCCAAAACTCGCTTGGTCACCGCGGCTTCCTCGCGGAATTCATCCAACATTGGCTCAAACATGGTCGTCACCGTCGGTCCCTCCTTAACCTATCGCGAAAAATATTGCGCCAATTGTTCCGTTCGAACCTAACTCTGCGCCGCTTCCGGGCAGCAAGTCGCATCCGAACTCGCAGGTGTCGCCGACAGCTCCTTCACATCGACTATCCCTGCGGAGTACCGGTCATGATGTCGCACCCACGCCATCGGCCAAGGCAATCCGTCTTCGTCGCGGCCCTTCGGCGTCATGTCGAGAAAGTTGTATGCCGGGAGCAATATGTCGAGCCCGCGCGCATATGCGGAATACGTGTGGAAGATCTCTCCGTCGCTATTCTTGTAAAACACGCTCGCGCCGGGAGCTTCCTCTGATGGAAATTCCGTCGGCCCATAGTTGTAGGAGACCTTGCCCTGCGCCATTTCTTCCTTCGTGAACGAAACATGATAGTCGGAGTTGAATTCATTCCCGAATGAAGACACCCATGGAAATCGCCACCCCATGCGCTTCTGAAAAGCCTCGATCTCAGGCAAGGGCGCTCGCGAAACCGCCACCAGCGTCGCGTCCCGTTGCGCCAGATGAACGGTCACGCCATCGAATGTGTCCGCCAGGAACGAACAACTCGGACAACCTTCCTTCCATCCCGGGCCCAACATGAAGTGATACACAATCAGCTGGCTACGTCCGCCGAAAAGATCGGACAATGCCTGCTTGCCCTTCGCGCCATCGAACAAGTATTGCTTGGCGACCTTTTCCCACGGCAACTCGCGCCGCTCCCGGCTGATTTCATCGCGCAGCCGCGTAAACTCTTTTTCTTTGGTCAGTAATTCCTTTCGCGCCGTTAGCCACTCCGATTGCGGAACTACTTTCGCATTCGAGACTTCGCTCATTGTTGTTGCCATCGTCGGTTCTCCTTTGCTTTATGTCCTTCGTTTTGTTCGGGCGGAAAACTTTCGCCGCCAGCGCCGTCACACCGCCCATTGACATCGCGCTGCCTGCTATCCATCCCACATTCGCAAAGCATGCTGGACACATGACCCGACCTCCTTCCGCTCAACGCGAAACAGCTTCCGCGCGGGCACGGAGGCTCGTCATAATGTGGGCCCAACCCTTACTCACGCCTTGCCGGTGGTCGTCCTGGATTATGCCCAACGCCTTATGATGGAACTTGATCAGCGTGCCGCCATCCGCTTCACTCAGCCGGTACTGCAGGTTGGAAACAACCGCATAAGACATAAACAGCGGTCCGCTAATCTCCAGCAGCGTCGGCCGCTTGATCGCCTGCACGTGTCCCCAAAAATGCCCGCTATCGTTGCCCAAGTCGCGAAACCATCGCCCTCCCGGCCAAGGCTCGATCTTCATCGGCATCTTCGTGCCATCGGGCGTCTCGTTCCCCGGGCCGATCTGTTCGAGCAACGCCGCAAATGTTTTTTCCAGCGTCGCTCGTACATGGATTTCCTGAACTACGGTTAATGTCAAATTTTCGATTCCTCGCACTATTGAAGGCGTTGTCGTAATCGTGCTCATCACTTCCTCCTCGCTTTCGCGGTCTCACTCGGCTTCATTCTTTGTCCGGCTCTTTGCTTCCTGCTTCGGCCCGCTCCTTGATGCGGCTCAGTTGGTGTCCCCAGAAGCGTTCAAATGTTTTCGTCCAGTCGTGCAGTGGACGGATTGCCTCGGCGTTCGTTCGATATAGCATGTGCCTCCCGTTGCGCCGCACCCTCACCAACCCAACGTCGCGCAGCACTCGCAGATGCTTCGACACCGATGGTTGCTCCAGACCAAGACCCGCCACGATGTCGCCCACCGGCCGTTCTGCCAGCGCCAGGTAATTCAGGATCTCGCGGCGCCGCGGCTCGGCTACCGCGTTGAACGCATCCGACGTCGTCGCCGCCCTGGCCATGCAGCAGAATATATATACCTATATGGGAATATGTCAAGCACAAAATAAATTTCCTGCGCCGATCGAATGCCGATCGCATAAAAGATCGATGCTCATGGCAGGAAAAACCTGGAATTTCACGGCAAGGTCGCAGGCGAGGTCTCAGCAGCACGAGCGAAGCAAACGCGCAGTCCCGCAGCACAACTACGCTACAATACCGTCATGTCGCAAACCGCCTCCGCGATCACCCGCAGCCCCGCGGAGATCGTGCAAAGCAGTCCGGTTTCCCAGGCGCCAAATGGCATCTGCTACGCCCGCGCCGGCGAGATCACCATTGCCAGCAATGATCTCGAGCGCATGATTGCCGCCGTCCCCGTGCCCATCGCCTCCGCCCTCAGCCGCAAGGCGTATTATTTCGTGCCGCTCACCGTGACCCAGGGCGACGAAACCGTCATCGCCGACCGCTACGATGTGGCTCTCAGCGACAACGCCGTTTGCCATCGCAACTTGAATCTGGGCGACGCGCAATGCGTCTTCATTTCCACTCGTTTGATGGACGACAAATTTTCCGTCGCGTTCGAGTTCTACATCAATGTCGGGCATGCCCTGGTCGAACGTGCCGGAGTATCGCAGAGTTTTGCCGACCTGGTCTGGCAGCAAGCGGAGTCGGGTGTGCGCGGTGAAACTTCGCTTGACGCCTATGAGGCGCGCAAATTCGCCACCGCCCACGGCACCGATGCGGAAAAGTCCAAGAACGATTATTTGGCCGCCAGCTTCGCCGACGCCATTTCTATCTACCTCCTCTCGCTCTATCTCGATGTCGATTATTACGATCTGCGGGAGCGCGACTATCCCCTGCTGGCCCCCGCTCCCATGGCCGAACGCCTGCGCAAGATTGCGGAAATCTTTCCCCCGAATCCCGGATTCGAGTTCAACATTTTCTACCGCCGCCGCGCGTAGAGCGAATCTTCTTCAGCGTCTGCGTGTAATCGCCCGCTTTCGACAGCTACGCAATGACCTGTGTACCAGAAAACGTGTTGGTCCGTCTTCTCCTAACGGCCGTCCGCCAATGCAGTCGTATCCCCCAATGGCTGGCTTCGCTCCGCTAATTCGCCCGGCCCTTGCTTTCTCTTGCGCTTCGGGATATTCACACCCATCACGAGGAGCCACAGCATCAGCGATGCTTCCGCGATGAAGCCGAGGATCTTAAGATAGATGGTCAGATGGCTTGCCAGCGGTGACAGAAAGATCAGCCAACCCAAACCCGCCAACGCCATCAGCACGCCCAGAATTCGAGGTAGAAAGGTCGACTTGAAAATGAGGTAGCCGAGCAGGAGGCAATAGGGCGCGAAAAATACCAGCGTGTTGACTTTGAGGGGAGCGAGATTAAAAAGTCTGAGTATCTCTTTCGCGCATCCTGCCAAGCTAAGGAGCGCCGCGAGCCCAGAGAGGCTCCGGTTCACCGGCTTAAACATGGAATAGAAGCGCAGCGTCACGGCGATGTAGAACGCGTTCGCGATGAGACTGACGGTGTCATATAAAACAACCCGGCCCCGGCCAACGAAAACCTCGGCGGATACTGCCGTCAGAAAGTAAAGCAGATAAACGATACCGGTAATCCTGGCCTTGAAACGCGGCGATGTTGCTGCAAGCCGTTCCATCATTTCATAGCCTCTCAAGAGGAGAGCGGCGATTCGCGATCGCCGTCCGCCAAGAAATCGAGGTGCCCCTCACAAGTATTGGCGCATTATTGGCCACCTGCTGTCTGGTCAACAGGGATCACTTTCTGTATTCAATTCCGAAAGCTGGCGTGTCCTCTGGCTTGAAATCGAGGCTCTCGTACTTGCGGGCGGGCGCGTCGGCATAGTGGTGTGTTCTGGCGAGAAGATTCTGCGCTCGAACAGTTTGGATGAGCGCAAAAGCGAGCAGATCGCGCTGGCCGGCGAATCCAGCGAACCTGCGCTTGAATCCTTCTTCGCGCACACGCCCGTCGGGATCCGCGGCGATCAGGTTGCGCTGGCGGACTACGTCGAACTCGCCCGATTTCGTCTTCACGGTCCCGAAGGAGATGCCGGCGACGATCTGTTGGTAGAGGTCGTATTGCCAGTCGGCAATCTGGGGCTGAAATTGATCGAGCAGCGACTGCTCGGGGCCGGACAACAGATGGGGCGCGTCACGCCGAATTCCCGAAAGCGTGAAACGATATGCGGCGAGCGCCGGTTCCTGGTGGAAGAACGCGTTCAGGCGATCTTCAGGGATGGCCAGAATTTCGGGACCGAGGAATGCGGTCTTGGCGTCAACGTCGGATTCGAGGGCGTGATCGGCATCGCATGAAGCATCCTTGCGATTTTGGGCGCAACGCAGGTGGAGGTAATGTTCATGCCTGGCGAAGAGCGTCTGGACGGCGTCAGACTGGCGCATGACGCCCAGCAATTGTGGAGCGCTATTAACTTGCCCCTTGAACCGGCCCAACTCGACGAGTGCCGCACACTTGCAATAGACGGCCGGACTACAGCTTGGGCAGCACAATTCCCTTTTGCGACTGGTATTTTCCTTTGCGATCTTTGTAGCTGGTCTCGCAGACTTCGTCGGACTGGAAGAAAAGGATCTGGCAAAGACCTTCGTTGGCGTAGATCTTCGCGGGCTACGGAGTGGTGTTGGAGATTTCGAGCGTTACAAAACCCTCCCATTCGGGCTCGA
>PMSZ01000464.1 GCA_003168235.1 Acidobacteriaceae bacterium | reverse complement strand
GAGAACTGCTGCAGCGCCTTCAAGTGGTCGGCTGTGGCCGGCACTTCGGTTTTCGTCGTCTTAAAAAACTGCTGGTACCCGCGATTGACCAGCTTGGAAATTTCGCTGCCAATCATATAGCCGGGATAGGCAAAAATTTTCGCGCCGCCGTCTTCCGTCTTCTGGATCGCCGCCGAGCAGTTGTACTTCTTCAGAAACACGCGCGTTTGCGTCCCCGGAGCTTCGATCAGATCAAAGCCGTGCTCGCGCAGCCAACTGACGGCATCTTCGTAGGTCTTCTGTTCAACTTTTGCTGACATTATGAGCTCAATTCCCGTTTCATCAGATTAGATGCGCGCCGCAAGCTTTCGATGGAACCAAAACCATCGGCGCGAATCCAATAGATGGTAGATTTCAGCAACGCTAGTATAGATATACCTTTTTAAGATTGTGGGCACATTACTCTAGTCACAAGGGCAACACAATCACCGGGAGTATCGTATCCAGGGTATCGAACCCAGGAGCATCGCATCCACGGGGTATCGCATCGATGACTTCGGCATCCACCGGCGCAGCCGCATCGCGAGATGAAGCGCTTTCTCGTCAACGCGGAGAAGTCGTTCTCGCCAGCATCGGCAACACGCCCTTGTTGCCGCTGGATGCGCTGCTCGTCGATTCGCCCAGCGTGCATCTCTTCGGCAAAGCCGAGTGGCACAACCCCGGCGGCTCCGTCAAAGATCGCGCCGCCGCCCACATCGTCGCCCAAGCCCGCAGCTCCGGCCAACTCGCTCCCGGAAAAATTCTTCTCGATTCCACCAGTGGCAACACCGGCATTGCCTACGCCATGCTCGGCGCCGCTCTTGGATTCCCCGTCACCCTCTGCGTGCCCGAGAATGTTTCTCCCGAGCGAAAGCGCATTCTACAGGCCTATGGCGCAAATATCATCTATACCGATCCGTCCGAAGGCTCCGACGGAGCCATCAAGATCGCGCGCCAACTCGCCGATCGCGATCCCGATCTTTATTTTTACGCCGACCAGTATTCGAACGACGCCAACTGGCGCGCGCACTACGAAACCACCGCCACCGAAATCTGGCAGCAGACTCAGGGACGCATCACCCACTTCGTCGCTATGCTCGGCACCACCGGAACTTTCGTCGGCACCACACGTCGCCTGAAAGAGTTGAATCCAAAAATCCGCTGCATCTCGCTCCAGCCCGATTCGGCTTTTCACGGCATCGAAGGCGCCAAGCATTTGCCTTCGGCCATCGTGCCGCGCATTTACGATCCGTCCCTGGCCGATCAGAATCTTGAAATCAGCACCGAAGCCGCCCACGTCATGGGCCGCCGTCTGGCCCGCGAACACGGATTGCTCGTAGGAGTTTCGTCCGCCGCCGCCATTGTCGGCAGCCTGCAAGTCGCGCATCTCCTCGAAAGCGGTCAGCCCGCGACCATCGTCACCATCCTCTCCGACTCCGGCGAAAAATATCTGAGCGAGCGTTTCTGGAGCGAATAATGATCGCAGAGGTCAGAAGTGAGATTGCAGAAGTTAGAAATGCATCGGGATGGCGACGCGGCGGCGGCGGTTTTTACCTCTGCAATCTGANNTGACCTCTAACCTCTGACCTTAACCATGCTGAAGATCACGCAGATCGCATACGCCGCCCTTCGCCAGCACGGAGAGGAAACCTATCCCCACGAATGTTGCGGCGTGCTGCTCGGCCACTTCAAAGACGACCGCGCAAACTCAAAGACGGTCACCCGTGTCGCCAAATGCGGCAACACTCGCGCCGATTCGCCCCACAACCGCTACCATATCGACCCCAAAGAGCTCATCCAGATACAGCGCGAAGCCCGCGATCGCGGAGAAGACATCCTCGGCTTCTATCACTCCCATCCCGACCACCCCGCGCGGTGGTCGCCCACCGACCTTGCTGAAGCTCACTGGTTCGGCTGTTCCTACCTCATCACCAGCGTGGATTGTGGCAAAGCGACGATCACGAATTCGTTCGAGTTGACCGGCAGCGGCGAGGACGAGAAGAAATTCGTGGACGAGAAGACCGAAATCGCCTCACCGTAGAGACTAGCCGCGCCTGAAATAATTTCGCACTCCGCTCCTGGTCATGTAGATGAGCAGCGGCCCTGCGATCGCGACCCCCACCGCGCCTTTCAGATGCTCTCCGCGGGCGAGATTCACTAGATCGCCGGCTGCGTTGACTCCGATTATGGTGGTCCCAAGCGCCCATCCCCAATGGCGGCGCCGCAACCAGCCCACGGATGCTGCACACATCACGGCCGAGAGCGCCGCAAACCCAAGACCGGCTCCCTTGCCCAACGATGCGAGCTGAGCGTGGCCCGTCTTGTTCAATGCCCACAACCGATCCAGCGCCGTCCCCGGCTTCAACAGCGTGACCGCCGCATAGGCAGTCATCGTCGCGCCGAACGCGAAGAACACTCCGATCGGTACAAACCCGCGCGGGCGTCGCGCCCCTCCGAAGCCTATCTCTTCCACGCATCCCCCATGATTTCTTCTATGCCCCTGTGGCTAAGGATTGTCGCTTGCAACCGCGCGAGAGCGAGAGGATCAGCGATAACCGACCTGAATCCCCGCCCTGTACCATAGCATCTTTATATACGTGCCCAAGATTCAAATTCCGTCTCCGCTCCGCCAATATTCGGGGAAACAGGCTTCGGTCGACGTTGCTGGAAAAACCGTGGGCGAGGCTCTGGCCGGCCTGGTTTTGCAGAATCCCGACCTCAAACGACACCTCTATGCCGACGACGGTAAACTCCGCGCCTTCGTCAACGTCTACGTCAACGACGAAGACATGCGTTACCTGCAGAAGGAAGCCACCACGCTGAAAGACGGTGATACCATTTCGATAGTGCCGTCCATCGCCGGCGGCTGCGAGCCCCGAGATTGAGGGTGCCGTTCACGACGCACTTATAATTCAAGGATGTTATGGCCACGCTGACCGACGTTAAATCCTCAGAAGCAAAATCCCCAGAAGCAAATTCTCCCGGACCCCAGTCCGCTCCCGTCCTCAGCAACGACGAAATCCTGCGCTACTCGCGCCATCTCATCATGCCCGAGGTCGGCATGGAGGGTCAGCAGAAGCTCAAGGCCGCGAAAGTCCTCTGCATCGGAGCCGGCGGTCTCGGCTCGCCGCTCGCTCTCTACCTCGCCGCCGCGGGCGTGGGCACGCTCGGCATCGTCGACTTTGACGTCGTCGACTACACCAACCTCCAGCGCCAGATCATTCACACCACCGCCGACGTCGGCCGCAAGAAGCTCGACTCCGCCGCCGAAAAGCTGAAGGCGATCAAT
>PMSZ01000084.1 GCA_003168235.1 Acidobacteriaceae bacterium | reverse complement strand
GACTTCCTTCCAGTGGCATTCCTGGCCTGGCAATATACGGGAATTGCAGAACCTGGTTGAACGCGCAGTTATTCTTTCGCGGGACGGCGTGCTTCCGAATCCTCTGCAGAAGAGGCAAACGAGTGCAATTATCCTCAGTTCCCACGCACAATCCCCACTATCGTCGATGAACTGGGAAGATTCAGATCGCGCGCTGGTCGTGGAGACGCTTGAGCAGGCCGGCTGGATCGTCGGCGGACCGCACGGCGCAGCGGGAAAACTGGGACTTAAACGAACGACGCTCCTGGCCAAGATGAAAAGGCTGGGTATCTCGCGGCCGATCCCCGAGGAAGGAACCAGCGGTTCCGGAGTCGCGCAAGACGATGGCCAGATTTGAGGGTAAAGCTAAACTGATCTCACTTGAAGCCAATCCCGCCATGAACGCGGGATGCGGTCGGCCAGTGCGACCTGACATCCCGCGGAGGTCAGGTTTGGTAGGATTCTGAGCCATGGTTGCCCACGTTGATTCCACATTGCCCCGTGTCATGTGCATACCGAGAGCCTGGGACTTCCATGTTCTGCGATCGTTTCTGGTTTGCGTGTTATCGCTGTGGCTCACGTTGAGCGCGGCTCAGGCATTGGATCCGAACAAGCGCCTTACCCAATACGCGCATACGGCATGGCGAATACAAGACGGATTCTTTCTAAACACGCCGTTTTGGATTTCACAAACAAAAGACGGATATCTCTGGTTGGGCGGCGGCAGTGGCGCGCAGCGTTTTGACGGCGTCCGTTTTACTCCCTGGTCGGTTCCGATCACATCTACACCGATGGGCCACCCTATCAGTGTGCGAGCGGGAGAATTTTGGATTGCCTCTCGAAGCGAACTCGCTCACGTCAGGGACAACGTCGTGATTTCCCGTTACGATTTTCCCGGAATTGACGCCATGTACAAAGATTCCGATGGAACTATATGGGCTCTTTCTTATCTGAATCCGGACCGAGTTCTATGTCAGGCAACGGATGCGAAAATCCAGTGCTTCGGGAAGGCAGAGGGTATAACGATTCAAGTCCCGTCTTCATTCCTCCCTGATGGAAAAGGAGGATTTTGGATCGGAGGCGACACGTCATTGCTCCATTGGAAAGTGGGTGCGGCCTCTGAGATCTACAGCCCTCAGCACCTTCAATCGAACATAGGGCAAACGGGCATCCGCAGTCTAATCGAGGATTCCGACGGTTCCTTGTTGGTCGGAATCATGGCAGCGGGGCCGGGACTTGGGCTTGAAAGACTTCGCAATGGTGTCCTAACGCCGGTCGTTCTGCCAAACTTCGACGGAACTAAGCTCCTTATCCAATGCATCCTGGAGGATTCCGATAAGAACCTCTGGATTGCAACCTATGGGAACGGCATCTATCGCATTCACGGCCAAACCGTCGACCATTTTGGACGAGCTGACGGCTTATCTAGCGACACCGTCCATGATTTGTACGAAGGCGACGACGGTATAGTCTGGGCGGCCACGTCCGATGGGATTGACAATTTTCGCGATCTTCCAGTCACTACCTTTTCGACCACCACGGGGCGTGGATCAACGGGCACCGCTTCTGTCATGGCCACGAAAGACGGGACTGTCTGGGTGGCAAGTCTCGGCACTCTCGATTTTGTTCGCAACGGAACCGTTTCCTCAGTTCGCGTGCCTGGGGAGCAAGTTAGTTCGTTGCTCGAAGACCATCAGGGCAACATTTGGGTTGGGGTTGACGACGGGCTCTTCATCTACAAAAATGGCCGCTTCCGGCGTATCCCGGAGCCTGATCATCGCCCATTGGGTTTGGTACTCGGCCTCACAGAGGATGTCGACGGTAATATTTGGGCGGAATGCGAAGACGCTCAAGAAAGAAGACTCATCCGCATCCGCGATTTTAAGCTGCGCGAGCAGTTCTCCCAGCCTCGAGTTCCGAAGGCTAAGGCCATTGCCGCAGACCCGGAGGGTGGAATTTGGATGGGCGCAGTCCCAGGTGGATTGACGTTTTTCCGGGAGGGTATTGCGCGTACATCACCCTTGAAGCTGAAGCGCGGATCGTGGGCCTTTCAGATTGCTATTGATCCCGACGGGTCAGTGATCACCGCATCGGATGACGGACTTGTGATGCTCCGCGCCGGCAAGGTTCAGCGCCTAGGCAAAGAAAACGGACTTCCTTGCGACGGGGTCGCTGGCTTCGCTGTGGACGACAACAGAAACCTATGGCTCAGTACGCCCTGTGGGTTTATGGAGATTGCAGCCTCGGACGTCCAACGCTGGCGGATTCATCCAGACTCGATCGTTCAGCCGCGAGTATTCGATACGCTGGACGGAGCTCTACCCGGCAGGGTGTCTTTCAATCCGGCCGCGAAATCTCCAGACGGGCGCCTGTGGTTTGTAAACGGTGTGGTTCTTCAGATGATCGACCCGTCACATCTGTCTGGTGGCGGGACTGTTTCGCCGGTCTACATCGAGTCCGTTGTTGCTGACCGAAAGCAATATAAACCACAAGAAGGTCTACAACTTCCGCCCTTGACTCGTGATCTGCAAATTGGCTACACATCGCCAAGTTTTCTCATTCCCCAAAAGGTAAAGTTTCGCTACAGACTTGACGGCCATGATCGCGACTGGCAGGACGCGGACACTCGTCGCGAAGCTTTTTATACGGACCTGGGTCCCGGGAAATATCGGTTTCGTGTAATCGCGTCCAACAACAACGGCGTCTGGAACGAGGCAGGCGCAGCGGTGGACTTCGTGATTGCTCCGGAATACTGGCAGACAAACTGGTTCCGCGCAATGTGTGTGTTGACGTTCCTGGCCTTGGTTTATTGGGCGTATCGATTTCGCGTTCGCCAACTGCGGCGTCAGGAAAACAAGCTGCGGGATGTGGTTGAAACCATTCCAACATTCGCCTGGACTGCTTTGCCCGACGGCGCAGTGGACTTCGTCAATCATCACTGGGTGGAATATACGGGTTTGTCCACGGAGAAGACGATGGGCTCAGGATGGGAAGCCGCCGTTCATCCTGCAGACTTGCCGCGTTATGTGGAGAGGCGGGGCGCTTCGGTGGCGTCTGGGGAGCCCTTCGAGCATGAGGTGCGTTTCCGGCGTGCGGCGGACGGTGAGTATCGCTGGTTCTTGAGCCGAGTTGTGCCGCTGCGGGACTCGGGAGGCAAGATCGTCAAGTGGTATGGCGTCTCGACCGACATTGAAGATCGCAAGCGCGCTGAGAACGAGCGTGAAAGGCTGCGACAGCTTGAGGCGGATCTAGCCCACGTCAACCGCGTGAGCACGTTGGGGGAAATGGCCGCGTCGCTGGCACACGAAATCAAGCAGCCGATCGCTGCGGCCATCACCAGTGCCAACAGCTGCATTGAATGGCTGGCACACGAACCGCCCAATCTTGATCGCGCCCGTGCGGCAGCAGCCAGAATCGATAAGTATGGGAATCGTGCGGCCGAGATAATCGACCGTATACGGTCGTTCTACAAGAAATCTCCTCCACAACGTGAGTTGGTCGACGTAAACGGAATTGTTCACGAAATGCTTACGCTACTGAAAGGTGAGGCCGATCGATACTCGGTCGCCATGCGCGCGAAACTGGCCGCCGAACTTCCCCAGATCATGGCAGACCGTGTGCAGCTACAGCAGGTATTCATGAACCTCATGCTCAACGCCATCGAAGCCATGAAGAACTCAGGCGGGGAGCTTACGGTTAAGTCGCAACTGCAAGACGGTCAACTCCTGTTCTCGGTCAGCGATGCAGGCCCGGGACTACCATCTGGGAATGTTGACCAGATCTTTTCTGCCTTCTTTACCACCAAGCCGCAGGGCAGCGGCATGGGATTGGCCATCAGCCGTTCCATTGTGGAATCACACGGTGGGCGGTTGTGGGCGACCGCTAACGACGGACGCGGTACAACCTTTCAGTTCACCTTGCCGACCGAATTGCAGTAGTCATCGAGTTTCGTTACCTATTTGTTGGAGCTGCGCGTACTCGGCTTTGGCTTGTCGATAGATGGG
>PMSZ01000235.1 GCA_003168235.1 Acidobacteriaceae bacterium | reverse complement strand
TCGTCGCCCCGCCTGCGGCGCGCCAGAACTCCCGCTTCCTCGCTCATCTTGCCTTCGGGAATGATCGCGTCGCCGGCCTTCGAGCGGTGCGCATCTGGCTGCTCTTGCGAGTTCTTAGCGGCGGAGGCTAGGTTCTCCACCACGTACTTCAGAAGCGGCCGCAACATATTTTCAGCCACCTCCTGATTCCTGCTCAGAAATGCGCTCACTGTAACTCCAAGCAGGAGGATTGCCACGCTCGCAACGAGCACCCAACTCTCGGCCCTTCTCCGCCGTGGCGCAACCGCAGGCGGGGCAACTGTAATGTGTTGAGGCCACTCTGGCGCGGGCAATTTTTCCACCTTCTCGCGAAGGGATGGAATCGGGATCGGAACGGCAGCCGCAGCCCGAATCGCGGCTGGTTGCATCGGTTGCGATAGTTCAGATTGAATCGTCGCGATAAACCTGTACCCTCGCCGCGGAAGCGTTTCAATATACTTCGGCTCCTCCGCCGAATCACTCAGCGCGTCCCGCAGTTTATTCACGGCCGCGTTCAGCCCGTGGTTAGAGTCCACGCAGACATCGTCGGTCCAAAGTTGCTTCTGGAGTTCCTCGCGAGTCACCAACTCTCGAGGACGTGCAAGAAGCATCTCCAGGATTTGTAGAGGCTGGCCCGAAAGCTTGAGCTTCATTCCGTATTTTCGGAGTTCCTGGGTGTGAAAGTCAGCTTCGTAAGGTCCGAACCGAACGCAGCGCGGCAGGTCATTCGGTCTCATGTCCAGATTCCCCTCGATCTTCGGTGGTCACTTGCCCTTGAGAATGCATTGCACAAGGGTACTCGTGTCTCCGCGTCTCAAACGATGTTGCCGGGCACGGGCGTACCACTCCCAAGCTTCCGGCTCAATTTGTAAGTACGCGTTATGCGAGACAGAGGTTCCCCGCTTCCAAAACAATATAGACGCCCCATTCTCTCTAATCGTGAGCAACGACAAGGGCTACTTGTGCCCGAGAAGACTGTCCCGACCGCTTGACCAACCTCATCGGAGTTGCTGCCAGCCGTTGTCATGCAGGTAAGCTCTTTCGCACCATGCACTTGTCCGATGACCTCCGCGCTCTCGAGAAATTATCGCGTGTGCATTGAGGTATCTGAAGCCAGGCATCAAATTCGATCTCACATTCTGGTCGGTTTCAATCTCGGCCCGAAATGGAGGTCGTATGAAAAATAGATTCGTCGTCCTGGCCGTCATGGTTCCATTGCTCATTGGGGTTAGGCAGCTTTCAGCCCAAGAGTCCTCACAAGAGCAATGCAGCCTAGCGGTACTCTCGCAACGCATCAGTAACCAACAATTGGTCTGCAGTTCGAACGTCGTTCAACAGATGGCCTTGCGCGGACATGCCTTTGAACAAAACCAGCTCGGAATGGCTTCCATGCTCGTAATCGGACCTGAATACAGCGAGAATGAAGCTCTGAAATGGTTCGAGCGAGCGGCTCGGCGCGGATACGCACCGGCCCAGGTCAACCTGGCGGTGATGTACATGAACGGCTGGGGAACTCCCGTGAACTATGCTGCGGCGTTGCACTGGCTCGATGCCAGCGCCGATCAAGGCTTCCCTCGCGCCTACTACAACCTGGGAGTCCTGTTCCTCAACGGACAGGGCGTCCGCCAGGATTACGCCGAGGCTTTTCACTGGTTTCAGAAGGGAGCCAAAGCGAACGATTCAGATGCGCAGACCAATCTCGGCTATTTGTATGACCAAGGCTTAGGCTGCCAACACAGCGCCGAGACCGCTGTCGCATGGTATCGCAAGGCCGCCGACGCTGGGAATCCGCTCGGGCAAAACAATCTCGCTGACATGTATCTGCGCGGCGAGGGCGTTCCTCAGAACAACGACGAAGCATTTCGCTTATTTCAGAAAGCGGCCACGCAGGGATCCACTGGCGCGCGCATCAAACTCGGCTACATGTACGCCAACGGTCTCGGCGTAAAAAAAGACCTCGGGACCGCGTACGCATGGATTTCTGCTGCGTCGATGGCCGGCGACCGTCGCGGGGACTACCTGATTCCGACGCTGAAAGAATTGTTAACTGCCCAACAGATCTCCGCTGCCAGTCAAAAAGCTCATAGCGCGCCCTTCAAACCTAACCAGCAACTGCCGATAAACTCTTTTGCGCCGTAGACGTTTGCCATCGCGACCTCGTGTGGACTATTCCAACCCTCGCGCTGCGCCAACGCGCGTCAGGACACTGGTGCGCCCATTCTTCCTGGGGAAATGGACCTCCCCTGGCACACCACCGCAAATCGCCATACCCACGGTCACACCCAAAGTCCAGTCCGAGGCACCCTCAGAAAACGGCACTGCCAGCATCATTAGTTGTAATCGATTAGGCCCAGAACCCGGGGCGGCTAGTGTGCTGGGCGACAAGTCGGCTCGGGGGAAGTGCGATTCCACTGCATCTGGACCGAGCTCAAATGTCCTCGAAGGATGGTTCCGGTTAGCTGACAAGTTGGGGTGTTATCTCGACCCCTCTGCGCTCATAGAAGAGCCAATAATGCTATGGCTTTGACCTACTTGTGGCCGATCTGCTCTTCAATCTTAGAAACGAATTTTGGGGCGTGACTTTTCATTAGCTGCTGAATATCAGGCCCGAACTCGTGCCACAGGT
>PMSZ01000128.1 GCA_003168235.1 Acidobacteriaceae bacterium | reverse complement strand
TTCTTTTAAAAGAAGCGATCGATTTTCTGGCCGTAAAGCGTGGCGGGATCTATTTGGATGCCACGGTGGGCTTAGGCGGGCACAGTTGCGAAATCGCAAAACGCCTCGGCGCACCGGGACATTTGATTGGCTTCGATAAGGATCCGGCGGCGTTGGAAGCGGCGCGGAAGAAACTCGCGCCAGTCGTTGGTGAGCAGGTCGTTGGTCATTCGTCATTGGTCGTTAGCGAACCAATTTCCGAACGACTAACGACGAACGACCAACGACCGGGTTTGGACTGGCCGACGGTGACGCTGTTGCACGGTTCGTTCGCGGAACTGGTGAACGAGCAGGGACCAGCAACGGTGGATGGAATCCTGGCCGACCTGGGCGTAAGCAGCCTGCAACTAGGCAACCCGGAGCGCGGATTTAGTTTTCAGGCGGAAGGACCGCTGGACATGCGGATGAACCCGATGTCAGGCGAGACCGCCGAACAAGTGGTAAACCACATCGACGAGCGCGAGCTGGCTGATGTGATTTACGAATTCGGTGAGGAAAGGAGGTCGCGGAGAATCGCCAGAGCCATTGTCCGGTCGCGGCCGATACGCACGACGACGCAGCTTGTCGAGGTGGTATCGGCCGCGGCCCGGTCAATGAATCGGAAACATGAGCGGATTCATCCGGCGACGCGAACTTTTCAAGCTCTCCGAATATTCGTAAACCGTGAACTGGACGATCTGAAAGCACTGTTGGAGGCTGCACCCCGGGTGCTGAAGCCGGGCGGGAGACTGGTGGTTATCAGCTTTCATTCGCTCGAAGACAGGATCGTCAAAGACGCGTTTCGCGAAGGCGCGAAGCAGGGTTGGTATCAGCTGCTGACGAAGAAGCCGCTGACCGCCAGCGAAGAAGAAATTGAACGCAATCCGCGGTCGCGCAGCGCAAAAATGCGCGCCACCGAGCGGTTGTAGCGCAACAAGTTTAGTTTGATCGAGATTAGTTTGGTCAGATTTAGTTTGCCCCGGAGAAACTGCCGGGCTCCCGGTGCGGTGATAGTAAGGCGTGCCGGGTAAAGATTTTGCAAGACACACTCTGTGGTTGAGTTTCGCCGGAGCGGCCAAAACGAAATAAAAACAAGGCCGGGTCCGGGGAAGAAAAAATGGAACACTCGCAATGACATTCACCGGCACTCTTATTGAAGACTTGATGACAACGGTCGAGCGCGCGGAACGCAAGACGCAATCGCGCGAAGTGCAATTCGCGGAAGGCGCTGACGCGGCATTCCAAGGGGCACCGTTGCTCGCTGAGACCACGGGCGATGAAATTTCGCCGCTTGAAACCTGGTTTGTTTCCGTTCCCGAGAACACAGATTACGATTCCCAATTTATCGGAGTGGCATAAATCATGAGCGCCGTAGCATTGCAATCCGCACTTATTTCGAGTCGGCGCAAGTCCTGCTGGCTGGGGACGCCGGAAATTTATTTCCGCAAGGCGATCGACAACTCGCGGCTGGTCAAGGTCGAGGATCCGCGGCGGGCCCGCGAGATGAAGCAATTCGGGCTGGCGCTGTGCTGCCTGTTCCTGCTGGTCATGGGATACGCACTGCAGCACTTCCGCGCGATCGAGTACGGCTACAAAATCGAGACGCTGCGCTCGACCCGCGACAACCTGACGGAAATGAATCGGGCCCTGCGCCTGGAAGAAGCGTCGCTCCGGGATCCGGAACGAATCGACGTGAAGGCACGCATGTTGGGTCTGCAACCGCTGCAGCCAGGCCAGGTGCTGCGCATGGATACCGCCACGGATACGGCGACGCCGGTGATGGCCAGCGCGACTCCAGTCGCGGTTGTGCCGGTGCAATAGGCGTATCGCGAAAATCGTTGTTTCGAGAATCGTTGTTTCGGAAAATCGTCGTTTCGAAAAATCATTGTTTCACGGCGGCTTCTTTCTCAGGGCCGCCGAACTTTTCTGATCGTCTTGAGGACCGGCAGTGGCGGAAACCTCCACATCGAACGCCGCAAGATTCAGGCTCTACGCCCTGTCTGGATTGCTTTGNNGATCTCTCGCCAAAACGCGGAGTCATCTACGATCGCGCCGGCCGCGAGTTGGCGATGTCCATTCAGGTCGATTCGGCCTTCGTTGTACCCTCGGAAACACCTGACCTGGCCAATACTGTCAGCCTGATTTCCCGTATCACCAATGACGATCCCCGCGTCATCCTCGCTGACTGCCAGGCCCACAAGACTTTTTGTTGGGTTGCGCGGAAAGCGGATGCGGAAGTGATTGACCGCATCCGCGCGCTGAATCTGCAAGGCGTTCACTTTCAGAAAGAAGCCAAACGTTTTTATCCCAAGCGCGAGCTGGCGGCGCAAGTTCTCGGCTACGTTGGCACAGACGATCAGGGACTCAGCGGCCTGGAGCGCCAATTCAACAGTCAACTGCAGGGCAAGCCCGGCAAGCTGATGATTTCCGTCGACGCACGCAAACGCTGGTTTGCCAGCGTTGAAAAAGAACCTGAATCGGGCAACAGTGTCGTGCTTACGCTCGACCAAAACATTCAGTACATCGCCGAACACGAACTCGAACGCGGCATGGAAGAAACGCATGCCATCGCGGGAACGGCGATTGTCGAAAATCCGCGCACCGGCGAGATTCTCGCGCTAACCAACCGCCCGACGTTCAATCCCAATAACCGCAAGGAAATCAACAATGAGACGCTGAAAGACCGCGCGGTGAGCGACATCTACGAGCCGGGCTCGACTTTCAAGATGGTCACCATCTCGGGTGGGCTCGAAGAAAAAATCACCAGCCCCGACGAAATGTTCGATTGTCAGATGGGATCTATCGTCATCAACGGCATGCGCATTCACGACAGCCGGCCGCACGGCATGCTGTCGGTCGCTGACATTATCGCGGAGTCGAGCGACGTCGGCGCCATCAAGGTTGCATTGCGGCTGGGCGAGGACCGTTTTTACAAGTACATTCGCGCTTTCGGATTCGGCCAGCGTACAGGGATCGAACTCCCCGGCGAAACTCCGGGCATGACCAAGCCGGTCAATCGCTGGTCAAAAGTTTCGATGGCTTCGATCTCCATGGGCCAGGAAATCGGCATCTCCGCGCTGCAACTGATCTCTCTGATCTCAACCCTCGCTAATGATGGCGTGCACGTGCCGCCGCGCATCATTGCCGGGACCATTGCGCCGCAGAATGCTCCGCAAACCATTGTTTTTCAGCCCGGCGAAGGCACGAGAGTGATTTCATCGCTGACCGCGGCTGAGATGCGCGAGATGCTGCAAGGCGTCGTGCTGCACGGCACCGCACGCAAAGCGATCCTTGAAGGCTACAGTTCCGCCGGTAAGACCGGAACGGCCCAGAAGCTGGATCCTGCGATCCACGCATATTCGAAAACGAAGTACGTAGCATCGTTTGCCGGGTTCGCTCCCATCAACGATCCGCAAATTGCGGTAGTCGTGATTCTCGACTCCGCCGTCGGCTTGCACCAGGGAGGCCAGGTCGCAGCGCCCGTTTTCCAGCGAATCATGCAGCAATCGCTCGAATATCTGCACGTCCCACATGACGTTCAACTCCCGCCCAACCGCCAGGTCTTGCTGGCGAGGCGCGATGTTCCTAACGCCAGCCTCGAAGAAGGCTCACCCGATCATCTCGGAGCCGCACTCGATATCGCCGATGACAACACTCCTGCGACCCTCGCAGCGGTCAAGCCGAGTCCGGTGAGCGCGCAGGTCGTCTCGGCCGCATTAACCGCTAGAGACGAGGATCATCCCGCCGCGACCGCGACCACAGCCGGCGCAAATTCGCCGGCCGCTGCGATTCAATCTGCACCTGAATCTGCCATGCAGTCAGCTACGCGAGCCGGGAATTCGCTTCCGCAAAAGCTGCCCACCAGCGGTACCGTGGTTCTTGACGTGGAAGAAGGAGGCATCCCGGTGCCATCGTTCCTCGGCAAGAACCTGCGCAGTGTGATCGAGGCAGCTCAGGATGCAGGACTTGAACTCGATGCCGTTGGCAGCGGCGTGGCCCGCGAACAATCGCCGCAACCCGGCGCTCACGTCGCGACCGGATCGCGCATCACCGTGCGTTTCGGTAGATAATCACTGCAATGAACTTCCAACAGCTGCTGGATGGCGCCGAAGTCCTCTCCCAGAGCGGAAACCCGGCGGTTGCAGGCGTGGAATACGATTCCCGGTGCGTGCGTCCGGGCACGGTCTTTGTCGCCATGAAAGGCGAGACCAGCGACGGCAATCGCTTCATCGACCAGGCCATCGCTGCGGGGGCCGTCGCCATCGTAACCGACTCCGCGAAGGAAACACCGCGCCCCGCGGTCGCATGGGCCCAAGTCGCTCACGGACGCCGCGCGCTCGCCCGCCTGAGCGCGAATTTCTACAAGCGTCCGGCCGAACGAATTTCAAATACTGGAATCACCGGCACAAACGGAAAAAGCACGACTGCTTTCCTGATCGAATCCATATTGCAAGCCTCCGGGCGCAAGACCGCGTTGGTTGGAACCATTGAATATCACGTTGCTGGAAAGATTCTTCCCGCTCCGCACACCACGCCCGAAGCGCTCGAACTGAACCGGCTCTTGTCGGAAGGCCTCGGCCTGGGAGTTACCGAAGCAGTGATGGAAGTATCCTCGCACGCGCTCGAGCAACAGCGCGTCTTCGGAATCCCTTTCGATGTCGCGGTCTTCACGAATCTTACCCGCGACCATCTCGACTACCATGGCACGATGGAAGCGTATTTTGGCGCCAAACGGATTCTGTTCGAAGGTTGCGGCACCGAACCACCGCGCGCCGCCATTCTCAACACCGACGATGAATACGGCCGCCAGCTGTTGAAGCTCTCCAAGAAGAAAAGCTCTGTCGTGCTCTCGTATGGCCTGACTGCCGGTGACTTTCACGCCGAGTCCATTGAGATCACGCCTCGTGGAACTCGGTTTCAAATGGTGACGCCCGAGGGCAAGATTGCCATGTGGTCTCCGCTGATCGGCAACGTGAATGTGTATAACGTGCTCGCCGCATGCGCCGCCGGTTATGCTCGCGGTTGTTCGGCCGAGGCGATCGCGAAGGGAATTTTCAACCTCGCCAGCGTTCCTGGCCGTTTTGAGCGGGTGGATTGCAGCCAGCCGTTCACGGTTGTCGTGGACTACGCGCACACCGATGACGCGCTCCGCAACCTGACTGCACTGGCCCGCGATTTTGTTGCGCGCGCCGGCAGCGTTGACAGGCTCAGGGGCAAAGTCATCACAGTGTTTGGCTGCGGCGGCGACCGCGATCGCGCCAAGCGTCCGCTGATGGGAGAGGCTGCAGGCAGCGGGAGCGACTTCGTGGTTCTTACTTCCGACAACCCGCGCTCAGAAGACCCGCTCGCGATCATGAATGACGCGCTGGTCGGCCTGCAAAAATCTGGCGCGAAATATTCCGTCGAGCCTGACCGGAATAAGGCGATTGGCCTCGCTCTGCGACAGGCATCCCCCGGCGACATCGTGCTGTTTGCCGGCAAAGGCCACGAAAAAGTGCAGGTCACGCGGACAGGGACGATTCCCTTCGATGATGTACAAGTTGCGCGTGAACACCTTCGGGAGTTGGGCTACGATTGCGAAAGCTCCGCCAGAGCTGGTTCGGCCGGAACGACCGCATGAAACTTCTTCTTTCACGCATCGCCGAATTTGTTGCCGCAACCGGTCAATACGACGGCGAAGCCACAGCCCAGGGATATTCCATCGACTCCCGTACCGTGCAGCCCGGCGAACTCTTTTTTGCGGTTAGAGGTGAACGCCTCGACGGCCACGATTTCGTGAATCAGGCGCTAGGCCGCGGCGCGGTTGCCGCAGTGGTGAGGAAGGATCAGTTGACGCGATATGCCAATCCAGCCAGCTTGCTTGCCGTCGACGACACCCTGGTCGCGCTGCAGACGCTGGCAACGGCAGTGCGAAAAATCTGGGGCAAGACGGCCATCGGCATCACCGGATCGATGGGCAAGACCACCACCAAAGAAGCGATGGCCCATCTGCTGGCCACGAAATACCGCGTGCATCGCACCAAGGGAAATTTCAACAATCATTTTGGTCTTCCGCTCGGACTGCTGATGCTCGAGCCCGAGCACGATGTTGCTGTGGTTGAGATGGGAATGTCGCACGCAGGAGAAATCGCGGCCTTGGCCCGGATCGCGCTGCCCAACGAGGCGGTGGTGACCAACGTTGCCCCCGTGCATCTGGAAAATTTCGATTCTATCGCCGGAATCGCGCGGGCGAAATATGAGCTGATCGAGGGTCTTCCGCACGGTGGCACGGCTGTGTTGAATGCCGACGACGAATATGTGAGCCAGTTCGGCCGCGACTTCAAGGGCAAAGTGCTTACATTTGGATTGAAGCCAACGGCAGTCGTACCCGCAGACGTCAGCGCGGAGAATATCGAGACCTTCGGACCCGAAGGCACGCGGTTCGATCTCGTGAGCCGCCTCTTCAGCGATGAAGTGCATCAGCCGGTGCGTAGTCCTCTGCTCGGCGTACACAACGTTTACAACGTGCTTGCCGCCGCGGCCATTGCGCTCGAGCACGGCATCACGCCGTCAGAGATCGCCGAGGCTCTGCCGTCGCTTCAGCCCGCCGACAAACGCGGACAGGTCGTTCAACTGGGTAACATCTCCGTGCTCTACGATTGCTACAATTCAAGTCCGAAGGCGTTGATGGCTGCGGTCGATACACTGGCCTCCATGCCTGCGCGGCGGCGGATTGCTGTCGCCGGAGAAATGCTGGAGCTGGGCCCGGCTGGCGAGCAACTGCATCGCGAGTGTGGACGTTACATTGCAGCAAGCAAACTCGACTTTCTACTCGGAGTGCGGGGTTTGGCAGAACCGATGGTTGAAGCGGCCCGCGAGGCGGGATTGCAATCGGAATTTGTGGCGACGCCCGAAGAAGCAGGCGAGTGGCTGGCGCGCGAGACGCAAGACGGCGACGTTGTATTGGTGAAAGCCTCGCGAGGCGTGAAGCTGGAAAAAGCGCTGGAGACATGGAAACAAAAGAGCGGTTTTCTAAACCTTAAGACTGAGAACTGAGAACTAGCAAACTGAGAACGAATCACTGAGAGCTGACAGCTGAGAGCT
>PMSZ01000531.1 GCA_003168235.1 Acidobacteriaceae bacterium | reverse complement strand
GGCAAAGAGTCCAAGCCGCTCAAGGTTTTTTTGACCGCTTGGTATTATCCACTCAAGATGGCGACACGCGACACCGAAGATTGCCAAACCTCGACGGGCTTGAACATTCACTGTCCCCATGGCGCTGACTCGACCCCAACTGGCCTCGCTGGAGTCCCGCAACTCGGCATCTCCGACCATCGCGTCGCGATGAAAGATGTCGAATCAACTCGCCAAAGCGATGGTGCCCTCGTGCTCAGCTCGACCCACGTCAATATCAAACTTGACAAGACGACAACCTATGTTCTCGCGACCGACGATCTCGCCGCAGGTAAGTAGCGTCGTTTTTTTTCGCATTCCCTTCCAGAAAAAGTTCTGCCATAATTGATCGTGCACCCCAGCCCGCACAATTTTCCCAACAAAATCAGAGCGAGGAAGCAATGTCGGCCAAGTACATTTTTGTAACCGGCGGTGTGGTGTCTTCATTGGGCAAGGGCCTGGCAGCCGCATCGATCGGATGCCTGCTCGAAAGCCGCGGCCTCAAAGTCAACCTGATGAAGTTCGATCCCTACCTCAACGTCGATCCCGGGACCATGTCGCCCTTTCAGCATGGCGAAGTTTTTGTGACCGACGACGGCGCCGAAACCGATCTTGACCTCGGCCATTACGAACGCTTTACCCACGCCAAACTTTCTCGCGACAACAACTGGACGACCGGTCGCCTCTACGAGCAGATCATCGCCAAGGAGCGCCGTGGCGATTATCTGGGTAAAACCGTGCAGGTGATTCCACATGTCACCAATGAAATCAAGGCGGCGGCAAAAAAAGTCGCGCAAGATGTGGATGTTGCGATCATCGAAATCGGCGGTACCGTCGGCGACATCGAGTCGCTCCCGTTTATAGAAGCCATCCGCCAGATGCGGCAGGAAGTGGGCCGCGACAACTCATTGTTCGTCCACGTGACGCTGGTGCCGTTTATCGCCGCTGCGCAGGAATTGAAGACCAAGCCGACGCAACACTCGGTGAAAGAATTGCTCAGCGCCGGAATTCAGCCCGATATCCTGCTCTGCCGCACCGACCGCTTCCTTCCGAAAGAGATCAAGTCGAAGATTGCGTTGTTCTGCAACATCGAAGAAGAAGCCGTGATCACGGCGAAAGATGTTGCCTCGATTTACGAAGTGCCGGTGGTTTTCGCGCATGAAGAAGTGGACACGCTGGTGTTACGGCGTCTGCACCTCGAAGCCAAAGACCGCGATCTGTCGAAGTGGAACGATCTGGTGCATCGCGTCTACAACCCGAAAGATGTCGTGAGGATCGGCATTGTCGGAAAGTATGTCGAGTACGAAGATAGTTATAAGTCGCTGAAAGAAGCCCTGGTGCATGGCGCCCTTTCACACAACCTGAAACTGGAAGTGCACTGGATCGAAGCCGAAGGTCTGGAAACAACGCACAAAGACGACCGCAGCTATGAAGCGCAGTTGGAAGAATACGACGGATTGCTCGTCCCCGGAGGCTTCGGTAAACGCGGCATCGAAGGCATGTTGAAGGCGATCCAGTACGCGCGCGAAAGGCGCATTCCTTATTTCGGCATTTGCCTCGGGATGCAAACGGCTTGCATTGAATACGCGCGCAACGTCTGCGGACTCGAAGATGCCAATTCAAGCGAGTTCGATCCGGCGACTCCGCATCGTGTGATCTACAAACTACGCGAGTTGCGCGGCGTGGAAGAACTGGGCGGCACCATGCGGCTGGGCGCGTGGCCGTGCAAGCTCGAACCGGGAACACTGGCCTATCAGATTTACGGACAGTCCGAAATCAGCGAGCGCCACCGCCACCGGTATGAATTCAACCGCGAGTACGAGGAGACGATGGTGGCGGGCGGCTTGCGTCTTTCCGGATCGACCCCTGACGGCACTTACGTGGAGATGATCGAGATTCCGGGCCACCCGTTTTTTATCGGATGCCAGTTTCATCCGGAATTCAAGTCGAAGCCCTTGGAGCCGCATCCGCTTTTTAAAGCGTTCATCGGCGCTTCCTACGAAAACGCGCAAAAGAAGAAAGTGCACAAAGACGCGGCAGAAGTCGAGATGTTTCTGCGACCGGAAAAAGTCGGAAGAAGATAAAAGGGATTTCTAATTGGTGATTTGTAATTTGTAATCCGCCGCTGCTTCCCCGGCGGATGGCTGGTTCCAAATTTCCCGAATTTACAAATTACAAATTACAAATTACCCAATTACAAATTGTTCTCTTGACCTTATCCTTCCAGATCGATAACGTTCGCGTGGGCACGGGTGACCTGTTCCTGATCGCGGGCCCTTGCGTGATCGAAAGCGAAGATCACGCCTTGCGCATGGCGGAGATCATCAAAGGCGTCGTGCGTTCGCTGAATTTTCCCTTCATCTTCAAAGCCTCGTACGACAAAGCAAACCGCACCTCGGTCCGGAGCCATCGCGGGCCGGGTATCAAAGAAGGTTTGCGCATTCTAAAAAAAGTCAAAGATGAAGTGCATATTCCCGTGCTCACCGACGTGCATCAAGCCGTCGACGTTGCCGCCGTGGCCGAAGTTGTCGATGTCTTGCAGATTCCCGCGTTTCTTTGCCGCCAGACCGATCTGATTGTGGCCGCCGCGCTCACCGGGCGTCCGGTGAACATCAAGAAAGGCCAGTTCGTTTCGCCTTGGGACATGAAGCACGCGATTGCCAAGTGCCGCGACGCCGGCAACAGCCAGGTATTCGTCACCGAACGTGGCTCGAGTTTCGGTTACAACAATCTCGTCGTCGATATGCGTTCCCTGGCCATCATGCGAAAGTTCGCGCCGGTCGTGTTTGACGCGACCCACTCCGTTCAGTTGCCCTCGGCTTCAGCCGGCAGCGATGGCGATAGCAGTAACGACCAGCCCGCGGTGAGCGGAGGACAGCCCGAATTCATCCCCGTGCTCGCGCGCGCGGCCGTTGCGGCAGGAGTAGATGGCGTGTTCATGGAAGTCCATGACCATCCGAAGGAAGCGAAAAGCGACGGAGCCAACGCTCTCGATACTCGAAACCTGCGCGGCTTGCTGAAAGAATTGCAAGCCGTAAAAAAGGCGCTGGACGCCGCGCGCGCGGCGCCGTAACCGCCATCCCATCCTGTCTCAATCTTGAATCTGCTAATATTCCCGCGTCATCTCAATCACATCTATGCATTGGTGGGCATCGATTGTCGGCATTGTTCTGGTCTACGTCATCCTCATGGATGCGTTCGAAGTTGTGGTGTTGCCGCGGCGCATCCGGCGGCATTTCCGCATCGCTTCTTTGTTCTACAAGAAAACCTGGAAGATCTGGACGCGCGTGGGATCGCACATCAAGTCCCCCAACCGGCGCGAGGGGTTCCTCGCCTATTACGGGCCGCTGTCTCTGATCATTCTGCTCGGATTTTGGGCGCTCGGGCTGATTCTTGGTTTTGCCTGCGTGCAATACGGCCTGGGCGAGCACGTTTCCCTGGGCAATGAAAAAATNNCCCAACAATGCCGCCGCCCGCGCCCTGGCTGTGATGGAGGCGGGCATGGGCTTCGCCTTCCTCGGAGTCGTGATCGGCTATCTGCCGGTGATCTACAACGCGTTCGCCTTGCGCGAGGTTGAAATTTCTCTGCTCGATGCGCGCGCCGGTTCTCCTCCAAGCGCCTCCGAGTTTCTCGGCCGCTTAGGTTGCTGTCCCGAACAAACCGTGCTTGACGAGATTTTCCGCGACTGGGAGCGCTGGTGCTCCGAACTGTTGTCCAGTCATATTTCCTATCCGGTGCTGCTCTACTTCCGTTCGCAGCATGGCAACCAATCCTGGCTCAGCGCTCTGGCGGCCATGCTTGATGTCACTTCGCTGGTCATGACCGGAGTGGAAGGCATTCACCCCGATCAAGCCAAGCTCACCTTTGCCATGGCGCGTCACGCCGCCGTCGATCTTGCGCAAATTGTGAGTGCGGAATATAGCTCGCAGGATCTCGACCGCCTCTCGGACGAGGATCAGGCTCGACTTAAGACGGAATTGGCGAAGCGCGGAGTTCGTTTCAGCGGCAGTGCAGATATGCCCGCCCGGTTGGCGGAGCTGCGCATACTTTACGAGCCTTATCTGCTCGCGCTCAGCCGCCGGCTTTTTATGCCGCTCCCACCCTGGGTTCGCGAGGACGGCAAGAAAGACAACTGGCAGGCAGGTCCGTGGGACAACGCGATCCAGGCCCGAGCACTCGTGCATCCAGGCCACGCGGCGGACGACCACTTCTGAAATTCGGACAATGCCCAGCGTCAAGCTTTAAACGTCCAAACTTCGGCGGAGTTCCGTCGTGTCCTATTTCGCCGGGGTCGATTCCTCAAGCCCGCGGTTCTTCAGCATCGCCTTCGTGCTCGGCGGCGCCCCGCGCCAGTTCTCGTACATTTTCGCAAGATCCTCGGTGTTGCCACGGGAAAGAATCATGTGGCGGAAGCGGTCGCCGTTGGCGCGAGTGAGCTGGCCGTTTTCCTCAAACCACTGGTAGGCGTCATCGGCGAGCATCTCGGTCCACAAATACGCGTAATAACCCGCGCTGTATCCGCTGCCCCAAATGTGGCTGAAATAACTGGAGCGGTATCGCGGCGGAACATAGCTGACGTTGAGATGAGTTTTTTCCAGCGCTTGCTTCTCGAATGTGTCCGGGTTTTGCAGCGGAGCGTCGGGCGTAAGAAAGTGCCACTGCATATCGAGTTCGGCGGCAGCCAGCAATTCCGTCATCTGGTAGCCGCGATTGAAGGTTTCGGCTTTCTTGAGCTTCGCTACAAGCTCCGCCGGCATGGGTTCGCCGGTCTTGTAGTTCTTGGCGTAGTGGGCAAAAATCGTGGGATATGTCGCCCAGTGCTCATTGAACTGCGACGGAAATTCCACAAAGTCGCGAGCGGTTGAGGTGCCGGCAAGAGTTGGATATTCGGCGTCGGAAAACATGCCGTGCAACGCGTGTCCGAACTCGTGGAACATGGTGATGACGTCGGTAAAACTGATCAGCGCAGGCTCGCCTTCAGCGGGCTTGGGCAGGTTGGCGACGTTGTACACAACCGGCNNAACTTCGACACCGGCGAAGTTCCCCGCAGCCGCGACTGCCCGACAAATTCCGACATCCACGCGCCGCCGTTCTTGTTGTCGCGTTTGAAGTAATCGCAGTAAAAAAGCGCGAGATGTTTGCCATCGGCGTCGAAGACTTCAAAGACTCGCACATCGGGCTGATAAACCGGAATGTCGTGCCGCTCCTTGAAGGTGATTCCGTAGAGCTGCGTTGCCGCGTAAAACACTCCGTTCTCAAGAACGTTGTTCAGCTCGAAATACGGTTTTACCTGCGCGTCGTCGATGTCATAGCGGGCCTTGCGAACTTGTTCGGAGTAAAAGTTCCAGTCGTAGGCCTGCACCTTGAAGCCGCCCTTCTGGGCATCAATTACTGCTTGAATGTCGGCGGCTTCGCGCGCAGCCTTGCCGGTCGCTGCGGGAACGATGGCATCCATGAACTGCAACGCTGCTTGCGGAGTCTTGGCCATCTGATCTTCCAGCTTCCATGCGGCAAAGCTCGGAAACCCGAGCAGCTTGGCCTTCTGCGCGCGAAGCTGGGCGAGACGCGAGATGGTGTCGCGGGTATCGTTGGCGTCGCCGCGCTCAGCGCGGTTCCACGAGTGTTCGAAGAGGGTTTGCCGCGTGGCGCGATCGCTCAGTGACATCAGGTCGGGCTGCTGTGTTGTATTTTGCAGAGGAATTACATAGCCCTCCACCTTGCGGCCTTTGGCAGCCTGCTCTGCAGCCGCGATGCGGGCATCGGAAAATCCGGCCAGCGCCGCCTTGTCTTTCGTTGTGTACGCGCCATCCTTTGTCGCCGCCAGCAGCTTCGTATTGAAAGCATCCGAGAGCGAAGAGATTTCCTCGTTCATCTTCTTCAGTTGAGTCTTGTCGGCTTCGGAGAGGTTGGCGCCCGCATGCACAAAATCGTCGTAAACACGCTCCAGCAGTCGGAGAGACTCGGGGTCGAGCTTCAGCGTGGCGCGTTGTTTATAGATCGCGTCCACGCGCGCAAAGAGTTTGGGGTTGAGATAGACGAAGTCCTGGTGCGCGGCGAGTTTCGGGGCCTCGATGCTCTTGACTTCTTGCAGCTTCGGATTGGTATTGGCGCCCGTGGACGCGCCGAAGGCCGCCAGCGCGCGATCAAGCAAGCGCCCGCTTTTTTCCATGGCGACGAAGGTGTTCTCAAAAGTGGGAGCGGCCGCATTGTCGGCGATGGCCAGAATCTCGGCCTTCTGCTGCTCCATGCCCGCCTCGATCGCGGGCTGGTAGTCGTCGTCTTTAATTTTGTCGAACGGCGGCGCCTGAAAGGGAAGAGTACTGGGCGCGTAAAACGGATTGGCTGGCCCAAATTCCGCCGGAGCGGCGAGGGCTGGAATTACGGAGCCGAGCACGATGGCGCCAATCGGTATCAGCGTCGTCAGGAATTGCAGCATAGCTTTCGCAGTAAGGAAGCGGTCTAAAGTCGTCATGATGTGTGAAATGTCCGTGTGTGAAATGTCCCGCTATCGATTGTAATGCGTAAATCGCAGGCATGGCTTTTCCGAATCAATTTTGAGTAAAGATTCTTGGACGTAGCCAAGCGACTCCAGTGGACGTATCCGGTTCTGGCCAGCCCGGGAGAGCAGACAATCCTGCAACGGTTCGGTCCTGCAATGCTTCAATCCTGCAATGCTTCAATCCTGCTAATATTTCCCCTTCATGAAAAGCGTCGGCGAAAATGTCGTGCGCATTGAAGCGGAAGCGTTGCGGGCGCTGGCAGACCGGCTCGCCGGCTCAATGGCCGAGGACTTCGATCGCGCGCTCAACCTTCTGTTCGGCTGCCGCGGCCGCGTCGTCGTGACCGGCATGGGCAAGAGCGGCCTGATCGCGCGCAA
>PMSZ01000565.1 GCA_003168235.1 Acidobacteriaceae bacterium | reverse complement strand
ACCGGCAACAAGCGCAACCTCTCGGAGTTCGGGGAGAACATCATGATGCTCTACCCCGGCCGCGCTCCGGCGGTTGCGGGCAGCATGAACTCGGCGCGTTATTACCGCCTCACCTATCAGGACTACGTCGACATCCGCAACGAGTCGCCGCACGTCAAGGCGATCACTCCTGTTCTCACGACCGACGACGTACATGCGGTCAGCGAGTTCGCCAGCGCCAGCGGCCAGCTCACCGGCGCCGAACCGCAATACAACGGAATCCGCTTTCTGCCGCTGAAACAGGGGCGCTGGCTCAACGAACTCGACGAAACACAAAAACGCTATGTCGTCGTCCTGGGCGACGAGATGACGCACCATCTTTTTCCCGGACGCCCGGCGGTGGGATCGTTCATTCAGCTCAACGACCTTCGCTTTGAAGTCGTCGGCACTCTGAACCGCGTTGGCCGTGGCGATGAGAACTCGACCAACACGCGCTGTTACATTCCTTTCCAGGTGATGCGCAGCGATTTCCCGCTCAAAGGCGAAGAGTCCCACGACGCGATTTCATTTATTAACATGACGCCAACCACGGCGGACGACCACCTGCTTGCCCTCGACGAAGCCCGCCGCGTCATTGCACGAAACCATCATTTCGATTATCACGATGTTGACGCGTTCGAGAACTGGGACACGGTTCAGCAGGCGCAAAGGATGGGTACCATCTTCGATGCGATGAACGAATTCCTCGGAACCGTCGGCCTGGTTACCCTCGCTCTCGGCGCGATCGGAGTCGTCAACATCATGCTCATAGCCGTGACCGAGCGCACGCGAGAAATTGGATTGCGCAAGGCGCTGGGTGCAACCAATCGCAGCATCATGGTGCAATTCTTCGCCGAGGGCGTCTTGCTCACCGTGGTCAGCGGACTGATCGGGATGGGTCTGGCCGGCGGCTTCATGACTCTGCTCGGTAACTACAATGGTCCAGGCGGATTCGATCCGCCGCGTCTGGTCCCGAAAACCGCTATGCTCGCCATCGCCAGCCTGACGATCGCAGGCGTTGCGGCTGGGATCTATCCAGCTCGCAAGGCCGCTCGACTGGAACCGGTTGAAGCGTTGAGGAAGGAGTAGAACATTTGTAATTTGCGATTTTTGACTGTGCGCCGAAAATCGGCGGAGATTGCAACGGCAAATTACAAATTGCCTTATGATCCGCGACTTGCTCGAGGAATCGTACAACGCCATGCGCCACAACCGGCGGCGCACTGCGCTCACCATGCTCGGCATGGCGTGGGGCATCGCCACGGTCGTCATGCTTCTCGCCTACGGCGATGGTTTTGGCCGCGCCATCACCAATATTTTCGCCCAGTTCGGGACCAAGCTCATGATCGTGGTGCCGGGCCGCTCCTCCATGCAAGCCGGCGGACAGAAGGCCGGAGTGCCACTACGTCTCACGCTCGACGATATCGACCTGCTGACCACCAACATCCCGCAGATTACCCATATCACTCCCAGTTGCAGCAAGCAGGCGACGCTGCAATACGACACTCGCTCTTACACCATGAGTGTCAACGGTGAATACCCTAATACCTTGGGTATTCGCGCTCTTGCTCTCGCACAGGGACGTTTCTACAACCCCGAGGATGAGATTCAGCGCGCACGCGTCGCCGTCATCGGTTCTGAGACCAAAGAAAAACTCTTTTCCGGACTCAACGCGATCGGCGAACACATTCGCATCGACGGCATCAGCTACGAGGTCATCGGAGTTCTTGCAGGCAAGATGCAAGCTGGCGATGACGACGTCAATCGCGTCGTGTATGTTCCGTTCACCAGCGTGAGCGATTTCAAAGACACTCACTATCTCGATGCCATCTTTTTCAATTACGAAACCAACGATTATGAACGGATCGAGCAATCCGTCCGTTACGTCATGGCCTCGCAGCACAAATTCAACCCAGCCGACCGGCGCGCCCTGCTGATTTTTAATCTCATGCAACAAATCCACCAGTTCGAAGTCATCGCTCTCGGACTTAAGATCTTACTCGCCATAATCGGCACGCTCACGCTCGGCATCGGTGGCGTCGGGTTGATGAACATCATGCTCGTCTCGGTCACACAGCGTACGCGCGAAATCGGCGTTGAAAAAGCGCTAGGGGCCCGACGGCGTCACATCTTCTTCCAGTTTCTGGCCGAGGCGCTCGCGATCACTTTCCTCGGTGGGGTGTTCGGCATCATTCTCGCTTACGTCGTTTCGTTTTCTGCGGGCAGGCTTACGCTCTACAGCGCAATGGCGAAAAACGCCGAGGCCGGCGACATCCGCCTCGTCATTAACCCCGTAACCCTGGTCGTGTCCATCCTCATTCTCACCGTGGTCGGACTCATCAGCGGGTTGGTCCCAGCCATTCGCGCCTCGCGCCTCGACCCCATCGAAGCCCTGCGCTACGAATAGCTTGAGCCGGGAACCAAGCCGGATGCCTTGCTTCACCTGTTGTAGTGGGGACGTGAGGCGTAAGTAAATACGGTGGAGCCGGGGGCTGCCCGGCGTTCCACCGCTTAGAATCCATTATTTCTTTTCTTCGGGTTTGTCGCTTTTGGTCTTATCCACGATCGACATCAATTCGACATCAAAGATCAAGGTTGAATTGGGTCCAATTCCGCCGCGCGGCTCTCCGCGCTCGCCATAGGCAAGGTCCGCAGGAATAAAGAGCTGCCATTTCGATCCCACAGGCATCAATTGCAACGCTTCTGTCCATCCCTTAATGACTTGACTAACTCCAAACGTCGCCGGTTTGCCGCGTTTGTAGGAGCTATCAAACTCGGTGCCGTCGACGAGCGCGCCGCGATAGTTGCAGACCACTGAATCGGTTGCGGTGGGCTTCGCTCCGGTACCGGCCGTCAGGATCTTGTACTGGAGACCGCTGGGCAAGGTGACCACGCCTTCTTTGCTCTTGTTGGCGGCGAGAAATGCAGTGCCTGCGGTCTTGTTCTTCGCTGCATCCGCTTGTTCCTTCTCCTGTTGCTGCTTCTTAACTTTAGCTTGCACTTCGTTCAGAATGGCCTTCGCTTCGTCCTCCGTCAGACGTGTCTTGGTGCCCGCCATGGAATCTTTCACGCCCTGGGCAACCAGAGCCGGGTCAAACTCGATCATCAGCTTTTTTAGCATTTGGGCATTACCGCTGCCGAAACTCATTCCGAACGCGTAACTGAATTTTTGTTTCTGCGTCGTCAGCGGAGCCGGGGCTGCGCTCTTTGCCGTGGTTGCGGTTTTCTTCGCTGGAGTTGTGGCTGCTGGAGCCGCTTGTGTCGTTGCCGCCGGAGTGCTCGGCGCTGGAGTCTGGGCGTAGCCATCTCCGGCCAGCATCATCGCTGCGGCCAATAGAAAGGTTGGTGTTAGGAATCTCTGCATTTATCTATTGTCCCATTGCCTGGCGTTCTGCGCCAGACCGAGGGTGACTCCAGGATTCATACTGTCGCTGGAGTTGGACCCACGGCGTGGTGGCTCCAGATTTCACGCTATAATCCCAGCATGAAAGTGACTCGCGTGTTTTCGCTCGCGCTGCTCGTAATCGCGCTCGCATCGGCCAGTTCAGCCAAGATCAAGGTCCAGCTCAAAGTCCAGCTCAAAGACGCCCAGGGTAATTCCGTGGGTACGGCGGTTCTATGGGCGTCGGCTCCTGGAATCAAGATGAAAGTCGACGTCGAGAACCTTCCGCCCGGCGTACACGCCATCCATTTTCATCAGAACGCGAAGTGCGACGCCCCAGACTTCAAGTCCGCGGGAGGCCATTTCAACCCCGAAAACAAGAAGCATGGATTGGAGAATCCGGAAGGCCACCACGCCGGGGATAATCCCAACTTTACCGTCGACCCAGACGGCACAGCCCATTTCGAGATCCAGAATAAGGACGTCACGCTAGGCGACGATAGCCATTCACTCTTCAGTAACGGCGGCACGGCCCTGGTGATCCACGCCAAGGCCGACGATCAGAAGACCGACCCCGCAGGCAACGCCGGCGACCGCATCGCCTGCGGCGTGATTACAAAATAATCACGCAGACACGGGATTTGTCCCATCTCTCCGCGTGCGCCGCGGCCAGCATTTTTCAAGTTTAGCGATCCGCATGCTACTTCCCTGCCGGTACATACAACACCGGAATATTCTGCTTGCTGACCATGTCGTTCAAGGCCGTCAGGTCCTTCGAGATCAGCTCGCGATATTGTGTCAGCAGCGGCTGCGCCTCTTTCTCCAGATCTTCCTCGACCTCATATTGCTGCTTTGTAGGCGCGGCGTCGGCCGAGTCAACGCTGAATAGCAGCGAGTGCAAGCGTTCGTCGATCAACACCGGATAGTTCAGGTTCGACTCGGAACTCTTCGCGTTCACCTGAAGCAACTGTGACTCCAGAGCAAAGCTCTTCTTGTCGAACTCTTTCATCGCGGAAACGAGCACGGCGTTCTTACCGGAAGTTTCGTCTCCCAGACGCCGGCTGAGCCCGCGAGTTTCGACGCGCACTTCGCGGATCGTTCCCACCGCTTCGTGGATCGCCGACACCATCGCCACAATCTTGCGACCCAACTCAACCTGCTTCTGCGCATCTTCGATCGACGCCTTCACTCGCGGATCCAGCTTCAACTCCAGCGGAGCCGTGTACGATTTTCCATCTGCTGTCAGCCGCACCTGGTAGGCGCCCGGAGGCACCATCGGTCCAAGATTGCGGATTTCCGCTCCTGGCTCACCCGCAAGCGGAGTCGGCCCCTGGCCGCGCATATCCCATGCAAAGCGGTTCAGGCCAACGTCGGTTGGAATCTTCTCATCTGGCGGCGTCTGATCGGGCCACTCAGGCGGCGTCTCCGCTTCCTTCTTTTCTTCGTTCGAGTAGCGTCGCACTACCTTCCCTGACGCGTCCAGAAATTCGAGCGACACAACTCCCTTCGGAGCGGCAGGCAAATAATAATAAACAATTGCGCCAGTCGGCGGATTCTCACCCACCGGTTGGCGCCGCTCAAAAAACAACGGCCAGCGCATGCGGTAAGTCAGCCGTGGCTTATAGAGCATAGGCTCAGCCGACCCGGCACCGGCGGCGCGCAGCGGAGTGAGGTCATCGAGAATCCAAAAAGCTCGTCCATGCGTCGCCACCACCAGATCGTCATTCTTCACAATCAGGTCATGGATCGGCGAGTTGGGCAGATTCAGCCGCAACGATTGCCAGTTCCCTCCGCCGTCGAATGAAACGTAGACTCCCGTCTCCGTGCCCGCATACAAAAGATTCTTGCGGACAGGGTCTTCACGCACGGCATGAGTGTAGGCACCATCTGGAATGCCATTCGTGATCTTCGTCCAGGTTTTTCCAAAGTCGGTGGTCTTGAAAATGTAGGGGCGCAGATCGTCGAGCTTGTGCGTGTCGACGGCAGCATAGGCTGTCCCCGCATCATACGGCGAGGCTTCGATGATGCTGACCAGGCTCCACTCTGGAATGCCCTTGGGCGTCACGTTGGACCAGTTCTTGCCACCATCGCGCGAAACGTGGATCAAACCGTCGTCGGTCCCCGCCCACAGTAAATCTTTCTGTACCGGCGATTCTGCAATCGCGAACACTGTGTCGTAATACTCGACTGACGTGTTGTCCTTGGTCAGCGCACCGCCAGAAGAAACTTGTTTGCTCTTGTCGTTGCGCGTTAGATCAGGACTGATTGCCGTCCAGCTTTTGCCTTCATCCGTGGTCCTGAAAACTCGCTCGGCAGTGGTGTAAATCACATTCGGGTCGTGCGGCGAAATCAAAATCGGCTGCGTCCATCCCAAGCGATATTTCAAATCGCCAACGCCGTGGCCAGAGCTGTCTTCCGGCCAAACGGTTATGTCCTGCTCCTGGCTGCTGCGACGATCCAGGCGCGTCACCGCACCGCCTCCCGAACCGGCGTAAATAATGTTCGAGTCCCGCGGATCGGGCTGAATGTAGCCGCTTTCGCCGCCGCCCGCGTCAAACCAGTGTTGGCGCCCAATATAACCATCATCGGTGCGGCTAAGGATGCCGATGGTCGAGTTGTCCTGCTGCGCGCCGTAGACCTTGTAAAGAAAATCGTTGTCCGCCGCCACGTGATAAAACTGCGCCGTCGGCTGGTTGTATTGCGTGGACCAGCTCTTGCCGCCATCGACCGAGATCGTCGCCCCGCCGTCATTACCGTTGATCATGCGATTCGGGTTCTGCGGATCGATCCAGAATCCGTGGTGATCGCCATGCGGAGCCGGCAAAAGATTCAGCGTCTTGCCTCCATCGGTCGAGCGGAACATACCGGTGTTGAGCATGTAGACCGTGTCCGCGCTCTTGGGATCGGCAAAGATATGCGTAAAGTACCAGGCGCGCTGGGTGAGCCGCTGATCATCGTTGACGCGCGACCAGGTTTCGCCGCCGTCATCGGAACGATAGAGTCCGCTTTCTTTCGACTCGATCAACGCATAAATGCGATTCGAGTCGGCACCCGAAACGCTCACTCCGATGCGGCCCAGAATGCCTTCGGGTACACCTTTGCCTTCGAGGTGCTTCCAGGTATTTCCGCCGTCAATCGAGCGGTACAATCCGCTGCCCGGGCCTCCGCTTTCCAAACCCCACGGCGACCGCTGGATCTGATACAGCGCGGCGAAAACAATGTTCGGGTTGTGCGGATCAACCGCGATGTCGATTGCGCCCGACTTGTCGTCCTTGTAAAGAATCTTGTCCCATGTCTTGCCGCCGTCGGTCGTGCGATAAACGCCGCGATCGGCATTCGGTCCGTAAGCATGGCCCAGAGCCGCGACCAGAACGTGATCGGAGTTGCGCGGATCGATCCAAACGCGAGCGATGTGCTGTGTATCATTCAGGCCGATGTGCTGCCAGGTCTTTCCGCCGTCGGTCGTCTTGTACATTCCGTCGCCATAGGAAATGTTGCCGCGCAAACAAGACTCGCCCGTTCCCACATAAATTACACTCGGATTCGATTCCGAAACGGCGATGGCACCGATCGACGAAATCATGTTCTGGTCGGAAATCGATTGCCAGCTCACGCCGCCATCGGTTGTTCGCCAAACGCCGCCGGCTACGCCGCCGAAATAATAAGTGAAGGGACTGCCAATAACTCCGGTGACGGCGAGCACGCGGCCGCCGCGATACGGGCCAATGTCGCGCCACTTCATTCCCTTGAACTGGGTTTCGTCATACGGCTGTGCAGCCGCGAAAAGCGCCAACACCTGCAACAGAACACACCAGCCCAACAAGTTGCGAAACTTCATGGATTCCCCCCGAACGACGATACTGAGTAGTAGAAGACCGATTATCATAACCCATCGGTACGGCTAGTATCCGTCATCAATTGTCATCAATGCGAAAACAGAAACTCCAGCGCCTCGGGAAATCGCGCCGCCCACGCGGCTTCATTATGCGCAGCGCTTTCTTCGACAAGGACCTTCAGTCGCTGATCGTCGAGTCCAGCCAAGCGCAAAATCGATTCCAATTCGCGGACATCGTCGACCGTCTTCGCATCCTTGTCGGCGTTCCCTACTTCATGGGTTCCCACGCCGAGATAGATGCGCTGCGGCCAATTACGGAGTCGGGCGCTTTGTTTTAGAATTTTCCCATTCGCTACGAATAGCGACGGGCTCTCGATCAGCAGCCGTCCAAAGACTCCCGGTGCTGCCAGCTGCGTGTAGAGCGTAATCAGCCCGCCCAGCGAGGAGCCGCCAAGTCCCGTATTCGCCGACCCTCTCAATACTGCATAACGCTCCTCGATCAGCGGCATGACTTCGCGCTGCAGAAAATCGGGGTAACAATCCCCCTTCGCATTCAGCACTTTCGGATCTTTCGACTTATAGGGAATGTATTCGCTAGCCCGGTTCTTTGTGTTGTCAATGCCGACGATGATGAGCGGCCGAATTTTCTCTTCGGCGATCAACCGCGTCGCCGTCTCGCCCACCTGCCAATCCACGCCGGCGAAAGCTGTCGCCGGACCGAACAGGTTCTGGCCGTCGTTCAGGTAAAGCACGGGATAACGCGTGTCGCCCCAACCGTCGTAATCGGGAGGCAGCCAAACCCGCAACAGGCGCGTGTTCCCGAAGATTCGGCTGCTGAGTTCATGCAACCACAGGTTGCCGCTAGAAACCGGCAAGGCAGCGACAGAGCTCAGTTTTCGAGTTTTGCGTGGGGGCATGAAGTGAAACAGATTATTGCAGGTTTCGATTTTTCAGAGAAACGTCCGAGCACGCGGTTCGGCATTGGAAACTAGCTCCTCCACCAAACCACCGCAGCTAGGATCGTAGAGGTCGCGATCAACAGCAGCGAACTCAAGCACAATATGCAATAGATTCCCAAAACGTGCGCCTCGATGTAGGTAAGATACAGAGCAAACGCGAGGCCCGTAGCGGCGGCGCCGAAGAGCATGGCCGGAGTCTCACGCCGCTCACGATACGCTGTTGCCAATCCCGCCAGACTGCCGTACCCCAGCATTCCAATCAGCGCGACCGGAATACCGAAGATCGAAGAGTATTCGCTGCGATTGACGATGTCGCAATTGAATGCCTGCCCGACATCGCAGAACTCTGTCTTCGACGTCGCATAATGACGCTGTAGCGACTCAGCCGACACGGCGATTCCGCACACGGCGAGAATTGCGATCAGACTCATCAGACGCTGCGTAGAACTGGTCATTGTTGTTCGTGTTTTCGACGTAATGGTCACGGCAGCGGACAACCCGTGCGGTCGCTCAATTCTTCTAACGTGAAAATGCGTTCCACTCGCTCTCCGGTGGGCGGAAACTGCCAGGTAGGATAATGTTTGATTCCTGCATCTTTGCAAACCTGCGCCACGCCACGCGGATCACCCTTGATACCGCATTCCACATAAGGCGCATACTCGAACGACGCCTCGAATTTTTCTTTTTGTTCCACGCAATGCGGACACCAGTACGCGCCAAACATCTTCACGCCGCGATCCGTCAGACACCGCGCAAACGCGTCATGCTTGTGCCGGCTCCGATTGCCGAGATAGTAGGCCGCTCCGAACGCGGCGACAACCAGCACCACGTAGATCGCAATGCGCCCCCAATCGCGTTTGGATGTGCTGATTCCCTGTCGTTCCTTTTGCCGTTCTCTTCGCACCTGTGACATGAAGTTTTTATATCATGAGAAGAGACGGAGCTTGCGCCGTCTTTCTTGCAACGCAGTGCGAGACGCGGCAAGCGGCATCTCTATGAAAATTTATTAGACCACCACCCGCAGCGCCGCTGGCAGGACGTCGATAGTCCGGCAGTCCAGCGTCAGTACCTCGCCATCGATCATTACATCTACCGGGCCGTCGAGTTGGAATTCGACACGTCGCACCGCGTGATGCTCCGCCAGCGGATGCCGCGTATGCGTGCCGTCGTAAAGCGTCGCCAAATTGCGGATCAACCCGAGTCGCCCAATTGGCCCCCATCGCACGTACTCGATCAATCCGTCGTCGGTGGCGGCATCGGGAGCGATCATCATGGTGCCGCCCGTAAACTTGCTGTTGTTAAATGTCAGAAACAAGCAGGGGCGCGAATCGAACTTGCGCTGATCGTCGAACCGCACCGGAAACGGCCGCCGCTCGAGACGCGCCAGACAGAGAAAAATAGACAGCAGATACCCGAATTGTCCCAAGCCTTGAAACCGCCGATGGCGCAGTGCCGCCACATTCGCCGCAAACCCTACGCTCAGCAGATTCGTGTAGTGGATCACGCCGTCGCGATGCGTAAGCCGCAATACATCGCAGGGCCGCGAACGCCGCGTCTCGAGCGCCCGCATGGCATGTTCAAGGCCGTCTTGATGCTCGCCCGAAGTTCCCTCGACGAAATCCCGAAGAAACGAATTGCCCGTACCCAGCGGCAGAAATCCTAGCGTCGGAATCTGCGACTCGTCATTTGAAACCCCTTGCGGCTCGTTCCGAGTGAATAACCCGTTGACGATCTCATAGGAAGTCCCATCCCCGCCGACCGCCAGAAATTTACGATAGCCCCGGTTATACGCATCACGGGCAATCTTGGTGGCTTCGCCTGCGGCGGAAGTTCTTGCAGTCTCCAGTGCAATTCCTGAAGTTCGCAGCCGGTCCAGCGCCTTTCCCACCCGTTCGCCGCAACGCCCTCCACCAGCGGCCGGATTGATGATCGCGAGAAAAGTTTCGTTCACAGGTAAGATCTCAAGGGCGTCTCTGTGCGGCTCAGATTTCCGCAATAGATTCGCGCGTCGCCCCCGTCCCAATCTCGGTGGCCAAATCGCAGCGCTTGATTTTGAGCGATGCGGTTCGCGGAAAATCTTTCTCCCACACCACATATCCCGCTACTCGTTTGAAATCCGGCAGTCGACGGTTCCGCGCCACTATCTCTTTGCGCAGGCGATCGTCGAGCTGCTGATTCTGCTCCAGCCGCGCGACCAGCACCGCACTCTCGTTGCCAAGCGTTTTCTGCGGCCACAAATAATTCGCCGCAAACACGCAGAATTCCTTCACCGGCAGTCCGTCAAATTCAGCCTCGATATCCTCTTTATCGACGTTCTTCCCGCCCGCGGTGACGATCATATTTTTCTTGCGCCCCACCAGCTGCAAATGTCCGTGTGCTTCCAAACGGCCCTGGTCGCCCGTCAGCAGCCAGCCTTCAACGATCGTCAGCGCTGTCTGCTCTGGATCGTCCAGATAATGCGACATCACCGCGCGGCTCCGCACCGCAACTTCTCCAATCCCGTCGCTATCCGGATTCAGCACGCGCACCTCGGTCCCCGGCAATGGCTTGCCCACAGTATCGGCGCGAAAAGGCTTTAGATCGTTGAGCGTCACCGCCGTGCAAGCTTCCGTCAGCCCATAGCCGCACGTCACGGGAATTCCCAGGTCGTAAAAGAACTGGAGCGTTGACGGATCGGTAAATGCACCACCAACAATCAAAGCCCTTAGTTCTCCACCAAATGCTTTATGCACCTGCGGCAGCAAACGCCTGCTGAGTTTCACTCGAGGACGTTTTCGCGTCAGCGATTTGTTTAGCGCAACCATCCGCTCCAGCATCCAGCGTCTTGCCGGCTTCAGCTCGTCAAACTTCGCGCGCAGTCCGCGTTCCAGGTTCTTGAGCACCATCGGCACGAGGCTTACATAACTGATGCGATAGCGCACGAACGCATCACGCACAAATTCCGGACGGAGGGTTCGCAGATGAACGACGCACGCGCCACAAGTGAACGGCCCGATAAACCCGACCATAAAGTCGATGGCGTGGTTGGTCGGCAGAATGCTCAAGTAGCGCATGCCCGGCCAAAATGGATACCACGCCGTTAGCGAAGTGCACTGTTCGAGATAACTGTCGTGCGTGAGCACGCATCCCTTCGGACGCCCGCCCGTTCCAGACGAATACACGATGCAAGCCGTGTCTTCGCGCTGCCGCGCGACAAACTTGGGTTCGCCTTTTCTCTTGAATTCTTCCCAGCGCAGCGCGCCCCGCAAGTCGGCGCCTGCCGGGGCTTCCGTCACTAGCACAATCCCCACTGAAAAGTTCGCGAACTGTGGCGATTGGGTGATCGCGCGCCACAAATAGTATTCGACGACCAGAAACCGCGAGCCCGAGTGCGCCAACAACTGCAAATGCTCTGCCGCCGATAGTTTGTAATCCAGCGGAACCAATACTCCACCGCAGAAGAAAATCGAGTATGCCGAAATCAGCCACTTCGACTGATTCGTCATGATGATCGCGGCGCGATCACCCGCCTCGAAGTCGGCGTCTTCGAGAGCGCGGGTGAGCGGGCGTGCCATTTCTTTGAAGTCAGAGTAGGTGAGCCGGACCTTTTCGCGGTCGCGATCAGCCTCAATCAGGCAGGTTTCATTGGGCCAACGTTCGAGCGCAGCCGAAAGCGCCGCGCCGAGGCTGGCATATTGACGGAGATCAAGCATTCAGGATTCTTATCTCACCACAGCGACAGAGACAAGACGCTGAGTTTACCAGAACGGACCAAAGCGGCCGGTGGTTAGTAGTTAGCGCGAGAGGTTAGCTCGAAAAAATACTTCACTAACCACCCGTCGCTAATCGCCGTCTAAAGCCGCGCCTGAATCCGGCCGGCCAGCGTCCGGAAATCTGAGACGCCCTGCAGTTCATAATCCGGCAACTCGATGCGGAAGTGATGTTCGAGGCGCGTAAGCAAATCGAGCGCTTGCAGACTGTCGATGCCGAGCGTCTTGAAAAAGTCGTCATCGGGCGTAAGCTTTTCGCGCGACACTTTGAAGTGGGAAGCGGCCAGATTAAGAATCTCGTCGAGCGTGTGATCGATGGTAGGCGCTGACATAGCGTGCGTCCTTAAGATTACAAATTACAAAGCATCCGTTACAAACTAGGGCAAGTACGGTTGCACTCCCTCGTTCTCCACAAACCTGCGCAACCCCTCTTCGACAGCTGGACGCGAATAAAGGTCGCAGAAAATATCGATCTCCCGTTTCAACTCTTCGTAAGGAATCGGCTTCACAAACGCCTTCGCCGCCGCCGCCGTCCTCTTGTCGAATTTCCCCACTTGGCTGGCCGTGGCTCGCGCCACTCGCAATGCTTCGCCTTCGGCTGCGATCTGGCTGACCAGGCCGATTTGCTGCGCCTTCATCACGTTGAAGCTGCGCCCGGTTAGCAGCAGGTCGCGCACCACGGCATTGCCTAAATCCCGCTTCAGTCGCGGAATGCCGCCGAACCCCGGAATCAAGCCGAGCCGCAGTTCCGGAAAGCAGAATCTCGCCATGCGATCCGCAACGATGATGTCACATACCAGCGCGAGTTCGAAACCGCCGCCGAAGGTCACACCATGCACAGCCGCAATGGTCGTCAGCGGTGCCGCATCGATCGTGTTCATTACCGCGTGAATGCGCTCCAGAAACTCCCGCACCCCGCGCAGCGCGGCAGATCTATCCACCTGTTGCCCGCGCTGAAACAACTCGCGCAAGTCTGCGCCCGCCGAAAAGCCGGCCTTCTGCGTCGAGTGGATTATCAACGCACGCGCTTCATTGGCAAGACAGGGCAATGCCTCCGCGAACTTTTCCAGCTCATCCAGCGTAAGCGAGCCGATCTCATTGCAAGGATCACGGTGCAGCGCAAGCTCAATCGCTCCGTTCACGATCTTCCACGAAAGCGTTTGGCCCTTGAAATCGTTCATACTCTCGTCGTCTCCGGGCTGTGCGAGGCTCCGTCTTTTGAGGGTTCCTTCTGCGAAGCCTGATTTGTTGCAGCTTCGTACATCGCGTTAATCTCTTTGCGAAACCGTTCCGCAATCAAATCACGCTTCAGCTTGCCGTTCGCAGTCAGCAACCCGTTTTCGATCGTGAACGGTTCCTCGATCAGATGAAACGTCCGGACCTGTTTGTAATGCGGAAGGTCCGGATTCACAGCGTCCAGCGCCGCTTGCGTGTTCTCGGCGCCGACTTTGCCCGTGATCAGCGCCGCCAAGTATCCGCGACCGTTGCCTAGGATCACGACCTGAACTGCACCGGACAACTCGTTCAGAATTTTGTCTTCAATCGGCTCGGGCGCAATGTTGTGTCCGGAGCCGAGAATGATCAGGTTCTTGATGCGCCCGACGATCTTCCAGTTTCCGGCCGCATCCACCTCGCCCTGGTCGCCGGTGTGGAACCAACCGTCGCGCAGCGCTTTCGCCGTTTCCTCGGCGCGCTCCCAATATCCCGGAAAAATATTCGGCCCGCGGACGACGATCTCGTTATTTTCCGCCAGCTTCATTTCCACGCCCGAAATTGCCGGCCCGGTGCACCCAGCGGTCACGAGCGTATCCGGATCATCCATGGTGCAGATTGCCGTGGTCTCGGTAAGACCGTAAACCTGTAAGACGGGGATGCCGAGCATCATAAAGAACAGTTGCGTTTCCAAACTCAACGGAGCCGAGCCACAAATCAGCGCACGCAGCTTGCCGCCGATCATCTTTCTTCGAATCGTAGGAAACACCAGCCGATTCGCCAGCCCGAGCCAGATGCCGTCACCGGCCCGCGATTTGTCCTCCTGCCGCCGAACCCATGCGCCCTTGGCCTTGGTGTAGACCTTCAGCGGAAAACCGCCTGTCTTCCATAGTTGCTCGTCCACCGCTTTGCGCATGCGTTCCAGAAGTGCCGGAACATTCAGAATATAATCCGGTGCAACCAGCCGCATTTCGCCGGCAATTTTTCCCAGGTCTGTGTTCAGCGTCAACTTGCTTCCGCGGAGCAGGCAGGTCAGCATCATGATCCACGAACCCGCAAAGCAAAGAGGCAAATAGTGAAACACCGCGTCCTGCCCGGGAACAGACTTGCTGACGCGTCCCTTCATCAGCTGATCCAGCCTGCCCGAAGTGCAGCCCAGCATGTATCCGACGTTGCCGGCGTTCAGCATCACACCCTTGGCCTCGCCTGACGTGCCCGAGGTATATATGATGGTCACGACATTTTCCTCGGCGACCGCTGGCGCAGGACTTTCCACCGGCTCGCGCCCAGCCGCAAAAACGTTGTCGAAACAGAAATACGGCGGCGCGTCCGGCCACGCTTCCACGATGGCATCCGCAAGAGGCTTTTCGCCGCAGGCAATCACCGAGGGCCAGCAGTCCTTCATCATCGCAACAAGTTCGGCCGGCGCCTGCCGTGCATAAAGCGGCACCACAGTCAGCCCCTCTGCCATGATCGCGAGATCCATCGCCACCCATTGCATCGAATTGTGCGCGAGCAACGCGCAGCGGTCGCCTTTTTTCAGCCGCAAGCGACGCAGATAAGCGCGTGCCACCAACACCTGCGCCAACAACTGCCGCCCGGTAAGCGAAACAGCATGCCCATCGCGCAACTCCTGCAGCACGATGGAATCACCGCTCTGCTCCAGGCTGGAAAACACTTGCTCTAGAAAGGTCATCCAGTCTATCCGTACGCCGCGACCAACCCGCGCAACCCCTCGCTCATTGGCGGCAGATAATCCTCCCAGCTCCATTCGCCGCGCCGCGTAGGAAACTCTGGATACCGCCTCTGCACTTCTTCTTCAAAATACACGCCCATGCGCGCCATCAGCTTCAAGTTCCGCACCACCGTCCGCGCGATTCCGTCGGCGATCCGTTCTCCGTCACGATGCAGAATCTCAAGCGCCGACAACGTGCGCTCCTCAAGATCATGATCGTCAACATTCATCAGGAGTTCCGGATGTCCGCGATCGTTCATCAGGTTTCTTATGCGCTCATCCATCGTGATGCCAGCCGACGGAACCAGTGCTGGCATCGAAGTCACAATGCCGTGATAGCGCGAAGACACCATCATGCGGCATGCGCGCAGAATGCTGACCAGTTGATACATGTTGTAATCGTCCGAAGTCAGCACCGGCACGCCGCCGAGCTTCTCCGAAATCCGCCGGCACGCACGCGCGTCCATGCGCTCGGTGGCTGCCATGATCACAAACACATTCTTTTTCTGACGGAAGGCCGCGACCGCCTTGGCAATCGAACTCAGATAATGTTCATAAGCGCGATCGGCATCAGGCCCCGCATTGTGAAAATACGGCCCGCGATAATGACTCTCTTTGTAAGCACCGGTCAAGCTGTGCAGCGCGGCTTTTGCGACCGAGGCCTTCACCGGCCACTCAAAGGGGTTGATCGGACACACCACCAGCACCGGTGTCTTGCCGTCCCACCCCACGTCGTGCAGCGCCTTCTGCCCATACTCAGCGCCTAGCGGCTCAAACGTCCACGCCGTGTCTGTGCCCAACTCCGTCGGGACGCCCAGTTCGCGCAAAATCTTACGCGACTCGTTATTGCGCGTAATTACCAGCGAGTTTTTGCAATAACGTGCGCACATCTTAGCTACCAGCGGATCCATGTGCCCCGCTTCGGCACCGTAGCCAACCGAAAGTTTGTTCTCGGCCGCCGCAATTCCCAGGGATCCAATCATCATCGTCGCCAACGCATTAGCGAATTTCGATTTGAACATCGAACCTTCGCACGCCACAACTCCATGATGCTTCGGGACTTCATTCGCCAGAAACGGAGGAAAAATGTCGGGCAGTCGCACCTGCGACGTGCCTTCGAAGTATCCACGCGACCGGTCGAAATTAAACGTCATCATGCTGAGGGCGACATTCTCCGGCCCAAGAATTCGCCGTATCTGGCGCAGCATTTCTTCCACTCGGGACAGATTGTCGCGAACAAAGTTCAAGTCAAGCATGGGAACCAACTACTTTATCGGAAAAGGGGTCGGGATTGCACATCATTCGCCGCCTTCCCCGGCGACTCCGGGTGCGGTTAACAACGGACCCGGACTCGCGGCGATAGGAAGCCTGCCGACAAAAAACTAAGCAATCGCGGGCCTGCGGTGTTACTATGGCGGACTGTTTCAAGGTCTGGACATCCGAATCGCAGATGACAAGAGCCTCCCGATCTGTGGCGTCGCCGAGAGTTGTTTGCATAGAGGATTTCCGCCCCATCGCCCGCCAAAGAGTGCCGCAATCGGTATTTGATTATCTCGATGGCGGCGCCGAAGGCGAAGTCACTCTCCGCGAGAATTGCCGCGTATTCAACGACGTTACTTTTCGGCCGCGTCATGCGGTTGCAGTCTCGAATTGCAATCTGTGCACCCGCGTTTTGGGCTTCAATCTTTCTCTACCATTCTTGCTTGCCCCTGTCGGGTACAGCCGCTTGATGCATCCCGGCGGTGAAGTGGCAGCGGCGCGAGCGGCCGGCCGGGCCGGCACGGGTTATATTCTCTCGACGATTTCCGGACACAAGCTGGAAGACGTAAAGGCCGGTTCTACAGGCCCCGTCTTTTATCAGCTCTACTTGATGGGAGGCCGCGGGGCTGCCGAAGCTGCCATCGAAAGAGCGCACGTAGCCGGATTCTCCGCGCTTGTCGTCACCATTGATACTCCCGTGTCCGGAATTCGTGAGCGCGATTTTCGCAACGGCATGAAGGAACTCATCAGCGGCGGCCCCCTGGAAAAGATTCCCTACCTCCCCCAGATTTTCTCGCGTCCGCGCTGGCTCATCAGTTTCCTGCTCGACGGCGGCGTGCCCGCGCTTCCAAACGTGGTTGTTCCGGGCAAGGGGCCGATGCCGCTCGTCGATGTAGCCGTAGCGCTGGCGGAATCTACGGTGACCTGGGCAGACTTACGTTGGATTCGTGAATTGTGGAAGGGACCGATCGTGGTCAAAGGTGTGCTGACCGCCGACGACGCGCGCCGGGCTATCGACGAAGGAGCCGCGGCGATTTCAGTTTCGAATCATGGTGGCCGACAGCTCGACGGAGTTCCGTCTTCTCTGCGCGCCCTGCCTGAAGTAGTGGAAGCCGTGAAGGACCGCATCGAAGTATGGATGGATGGAGGCATTCGGCGCGGCACCGATATCGCAAAGGCCCTCTGCATGGGAGCCCGCGCCGTTCTGTGCGGCCGCGCCTACGCCTACGGCCTGGCGGCCGGCGGTGAAGCCGGTGTCGACCGGGCCATCGAAATTCTGCGGACTGACCTGGATCGCACCTTGCGGCTTCTCGGTTGCGCGTCAGTCGCGGAGTTGGATCGCTCTTATGTGAATGTTCCCAAGAGTTGGGAAACAAGCTGATTCGCAGTCGGGGATTGCTAAAGCAGCGGGCAGTGACGTGGAAGAGCGGCGCTTCAGCGCCGCGTAAAGCGTCGAGAGTCATTGCGGGCTTTCAGCCCCTGATGGAACGCCTTTAGTTACTTGATTTCTGTTACGCAGCAAACTCCGTACGCGGGAGGTTGTTATGCAGTGGACCCAGATCTACGACCCTTTTGGTCATTGGTGGCTTTCCACGTTGGTTGCGGCTCTTCCCATCATCGTCCTATTCGGACTGCTGGCCGGCCTTAAAGTAAAGCCGCACTGGTGCGCGATTGCCGGGGCTGCGACCGCCGTGGTTGTAGCGATGATGTTTTTCAAGATGCCTCCCGCTCTAGCCGCAATGAGCTTTGGATATGGCGTTGCTTATGGATTATTGAAGATCGCCTGGATCGTTCTGGCCGCAGTTTATCTCTACGATATTTCCGTTGAGACCGGTCAATTCGAAATCATGAAAGAATCGGTAGCCGGAATCACCGCCGATCGCCGGCTGCAAGTGCTGCTGGTCGCTTTTTGTTTCGGTGCATTCATCGAAGGCGCGGCCGGCTTCGGCGCACCCGTAGCCATTGCCGGAGCCTTCATGATCGGCCTCGGCTTCAAGCCCTTCCACGCTGCTGCCTTGAATTTGATTGCCAACACCGCCCCTGTTGCTTGGGGCGCTATCGGCACGCCGGTCCACGCGCTCGCGGCCGTGTCGGGGCTGCCGGAATCCGACCTCAACGCCATGATCGGCCGCATTCTCCCGTTCACCGCTGTCATCGTTCCCTTCTGGCTGGTGAAAACCATGGTCAGTTGGCGGGAGACCTTCGAAGTATTTCCTGCAATCGCGGTGGTCGGGATTTCTTTTGCTCTCACCCAGTTCTTCTGGTCGAATTATGTGGACAGCAATCTCGTTGACATCATGGGAGGCGTAGTCTCGATCGTCGCAGTCTTGATTTTCCTGCGATTCTGGAAGCCGAAAAAGATTTGGCGCTTCGATTACGACGATAAAGCGCCGGCGCTTCCTCCTCCAAGCGACAAGGTCACTGACGACATGGGCGGCGAGTGGCCAGCCGACAAGTTTGACGGATTTCTCAAAGTGCGCACGTATACCGCCGGACAAATCTTAAGAGCCTGGACACCTTTCGCAATCCTCTCGCTCTTCGTATTGCTCTGGGGATTGCCGTCGATAAAATTAGCCATGAATCAGGCCACCACCCCTGCTTTTCGAGTGGTACTTGCCAACGGCAAGGTCCGTCCTGGCCCGCCCGGCTGGGATGTGCCTTACTTGCACAATGCCATCTCTCGCGCCGCGCCGATTGTTACCAAGCCCACGCCCGAAGCGGCGCGTTACGATTTCAACTGGCTCTCCGCCACCGGAACTGCTTGTTTTTTTGCCGCGATCGTTTCGGGGTTCTTGCTCGGACAAGGCCCACTGCAACTGCTGAAGATCTTCTGGAGAACCTTGGTACGAATGCGCCTTGCCATGGTTGCGATCTCATTCATGCTCGGGCTGGGATTTGTGACGCGCTACGCAGGCCTGGACGCCGTGCTGGGCCTGGCCTTCACGC
>PMSZ01000394.1 GCA_003168235.1 Acidobacteriaceae bacterium | reverse complement strand
GTGATTTTCTTCGACAGGTCGCCGTTGGCGACGGCAATGGTGACCTCCGCAATGTTGCGCACCTGAGCGGTGAGATTCGAGGCCATCGAATTCACGCTCTCGGTGAGGTCTTTCCATGTACCAGCCACGCCGGGGACCAACGCCTGACCGCCGAGCTTGCCGTCGGTGCCGACCTCGCGCGCCACGCGGGTCACCTCGGCGGTGAAAACGCCGAGCTGTTGAATCATGGTGTTGACGATATTGGCGGAGCGCAGGAATTCGCCTTCCAGAGGCCGGCCGTCAACGTCCAGACGAACGGTTTGCGTCAGATTTCCCTGGGCAACGGCCGCGATAGCGCGAGTAACTTCGGCAGTCGGCCGAAGTAAGTCCTCGACCAGAGTATTTACCGAGACTTCTATGTCTCCCCAGGCTCCTCGGGCTTCATGAAAGCGCGTGCGTTCGCGCGTCCTGCCTTCTTTGCCGACGACCTGGCCAACGCGCTTCAATTCCTGAGCCATCTGCTGATTCGCAGCAACGATGGCGTTGAATGTGTCGGCAATCTTTCCTTCGAGTCCAGTCCAGGAGCCTGGCAGCCTGACGGAAAAATCTCCGTTGCGCATGGTTTGCAGGCTAGCCAGAATTGCACTCAGACCAGCGGGCGCGGGTTGAGCGACCAGGACCGAATTCCCGTTCTTCTTCTCACTCAAATCAGGCTCGCCGTTCGCGATCGCGGTCGCTGCTTCTCGAGTGTTTTTCTTCATCGATTTCTCCGGAACGGAGGGAAACTCCAGTGTTTCGAACTGCGCGCGAATAAATAGCCTTCGGATGGGTGCACGAATGCGCGGGTTTTCCCGTCCAGTGTCGTGAGCGCAGAAACACTCTCGAAACCAGGCTCAACCATAAACATTGCTTTGAAAGCACCTCAAAGACCTGCCAATTGGAGTGTTTATCACGAGAAAGCGCAGGGTGACTCTAGGGTTTTTACTGTAGAGGTCGCTAACTTAGGAGGCTGAGAGACTTATGTGCGGGCTATGGGGCTCGTCGCGGCGAAGGAAATTTAAGTCTTTGTCAGTCTTTCCCTGGGCGCTCTTTCTTGTCATCCTTCGCGACGACTGCCTCCGGAGGTGCTTCGACGGTCACTTCTACTTCGGCCCCTGGTTTCAGGCGTACCCGCTCCCCATTCTCATCGGTCAATGCGTTCTCGATACGAATCTCTCGATAAAGGTGATCAGCCCCCTCAATTTTGATCTGCGCTTTCTCGGGGTCGCCAGGGGCAATGGGCTTGATAATTTTTTCTACCATTGCGGGGAGGGTCGTACTGGGTTTATCGCGCATAGGATTTTCAGGGGCGCATCAGGACACAGAAGTTGGTCCCGCCTACTGTGCTGCACGGAATTATACTGATCGTTATACCACAGCCTCACAGTACTTGTGCGTGAGAAGCAGGGACATAGGATGGATTCGTGTAGATCAGACGAAATCAGACGCTCCGTTATGGGACATGGGGCGCACCGCCGGTTCCACGACGGTGCGCCTCAGATCGCCTTGAACATCGAAAATACGTCCAAGGAGCATTCCTAGCGGGAAGGAGGCCGGCCACCCGATCTCGGCGCCGCCTGCATTCGCTGTTGCATCGCCTGGTTCTGCTGCTGGTGCCTTTGTACCAAGTCCTGCGTCTGCTGCTGGTGCTGTTGTTCCACCTGCTGCTTCTTTGCATCGTTGGTCTGTTTCGCTACTTTCTGGTCCTCTTTTTCCTGCTGCTGCTGGAGCTTCGTCCGCTCCTTCTGCTGCTGTGCGTATTGCTTGTCCTGTTCCTTCTGGTACTTCTTGTCGAGCTTCGCATCGCCCGTATTTGGAGCCGCGGGACGCTCCGCTGGTGGAAGGTCGCGGACATGGCCCGCAGTCGCGGCATTGTTCTCGGGACGCGCAGCGGTTCCGCCACGATTAGCTGGCGGCGTATAGCGTCCACCGGCTTCGCTCGCTTTTACGACGTCACTGCCCTTGAAATCGCCAGGTTTGCCCGTCGCGGCGATCGCCGGCTTTCCCTGATTCATCGACGCGCGTTGCTGCGGATTGGCATGGGCTTGCTGCACATGCTGGGTCTGGGCGGCAACGGGACCAATATGCCTGTCATGCGCCGCGGCTTCTTCGGCGGCGGTCGGTCGCGCCGTGAGTCCACCCTCGCCCCCGTTGTAGCTGACCCGGCTCACCGTCGTGTGATCGACGGTCGTGTTATAGACGTTGTGGATGTTGTCGACATTCACGTTCAATACGGCACGATTGTAGAAAAAATGTCCGTTGTCCCAACGCCCACCGTCAAAGCCAACTCCAAAGTAGCCGAAGCCGTAGTTGATGCCGCCATAAAACCCGATGGTCGGCCCCCAATAGCCATCGTAGAAAACGAAACCAGTGCCGCCCCAGCCCCAATATCCGGGTGTCCACAGGAAGCCGACTTCGGGAGCCATCACCCACGTACCCGGCACCCAGTAATAGTCGTCAAAATCGTCGCCCCAGCCCCAGTAACCTGGCGTCCAGAGGTAGCCGTCCCCAGGGCAGATAGGCTGCTCATAAACCGGCAGCGCGGGTGGAGCGAATCCAACGACGATGCCCACCGCGGCAAATGCCGATGCCGACATGCACGATAAGACAACGCCTACGACAGCCGTAAACAACAGGGTACGAATGAAACGGATATGCATTGTATTCCCTTTGCTCGTCATCCCTCGTTTGCCCGGTCTTGCTCTCCTTCCGCGGGCTGCGTGGATTGAGCGTTAAAGTATCCGACTAGAACTGCACCTCACAAATTCGACCAACACCGGTCAAACCGTTCTGCGGCGGCCGCTCAACAGGTCAACGAGCAAAACCACGACCGCGACCACCAGCAACAAATGAATTAGACTTCCCGCTATGTGAAGTCCAACGCCCAAGAGCCAAAAGACTATAAGAAGAGTCACAATCATCCAAGCCAATCGCATTGTCATCACCTCCGACGACTGTCGAGGTTATCCGCGTCAGGACAAACCTCCAATCGTGGCGGATGTGTAGAGCGGCGCAAAAAACCCTGTATGCCCGGTTAACGATCGGCATGGCCTCAGTCGCCGAGCCATCCCATGGTGCTGATCCACATCGTGCTGACCCACATCGGTCACGCGAAGCTCAAGCCTATCTACTCGTTTGCAAGACGCAGCCCGAGCTTCGGGCACTTGGAGCTGCGGTCGATATTCCATAGCGCAGCCAAAGCGGTGGCCGCATCGCCCAAAGCGCGGCTCCGGAGGTTGGTCGCGTCAATATGCAAGGGCAAAGATCTGCGATCCGCTCGGGATGAACCGGCCCCATCGCAAAGAATGGCCAGCGATTGATCGAAAACTTTCTTGAAGTGGTTCGCGGATGTGAATTGTTTTGTGACGTTCGTCATGAATTATGCCAGCCTTTCGATCCCTGCCAAGCAGTCGCATCCCCTAACAAAAAAGGCGAGGAGCAGGAACCAGTCTGTCGATCCAGTTCCTGCTCGATAGGAGGGCTTAGTTGCGGATTTGCTCATGCGCCGAAGAATAGCGAGGTCCGTATCAGCACAACATCCCGGCAACGGTGTACTTTTCCTGGGGATTCTCTGTAGGCCTCGAAACCGCCGCTATTCGCCGGCAGACTCCTACGGTATGGCGTGTCGAGATCTAGGGTCTGGAGGGGATGGATGGCGCAAGGTACGAACGGCTAGTGTGAAGTCTGACGAAAATAATTCCCGGTGCTCAGACCAAGTCTTCGAATCAACGGCTCGGATCAGGGCACAGAAGAAGGTATGACATGAGTTTACGAACCGCTTCCGTAAGATATCTGCTGCTGACAACTCTGGCTTTGATCTTCGCCAGCTTGACCTGGGCTGCCGATGGCAAGGATGAGTCCGACATCAACAAGCGGATCGATACTTCTACGCATGTTTTGGATGAAATCATGGCGACTCCCGACAAGGCGATTCCCGACGGCATCATGCGCGACGCTAAATGTATTGCGATCGTACCTTCTCTGGTGAAGGTGGCATTTGTCTTCGGCGGGGACCATGGCAAGGGCGTGGCAACATGCAGGACGCCTGACGGATGGAGCGCTCCGGCTCCAATTACGATTACCGGTGGCAGTTGGGGACTCCAGATCGGAGGCCAGGCCACGGATCTTGTGATGGTGGTGATGACGGACCAGGGAATGGAGCATCTGCTTTCCAGCCACTTCAAGCTGGGAGCGGATGCTTCTGCCGCAGCGGGTCCAGTTGGACGCGACGCCACCGCCGGTACCGACATAAAGATGAGAGCGGAAGTTTTGACCTATTCGCGGAATCGCGGCATCTTCGCTGGTATTGATTTGTCGGGAGCAGCGGTATCGCAAGACAAGGACGAGACGCGGATCCTCTACGGTCAGATGGTTCCGTTTCAGGATATTCTGCACGGAAAGATTTCACCGGCTCCGGGAAGCGAGAATTTCCTCGCCGCTGTCAGGAGATACTCGATGCAGGCCAGAGATCAGGCTGCAAATACCGGCGCTCACCAATAGCTGAGCAACCGACTGTATCGCTGCAATAATTACCGGCCAAGTCAAGGTGTCTTGGCCGGTATACATTTTTGGACGTTTGAAGATGATACTCAGCAACAAGTCGCGGCGCATTCCCAAACGGTGAGGACCGATGCCGGATTCGAGTGCGTACAGAACTAATTGCTTCGGGCTACAGGCTGACACCGATATCGAAGTCTGGCGTGCTTCAGTAGCCTGACAATCGTGATTCCGAGCGGAGTGTCGGCCATCTTATGATTTGAGCCCGGCGACTGCTGACTGAAAACGGAGCGAACAACATGTACACCATATTGCTGATCATTCTGGTTTTGCTGCTCATCGGCGCGCTGCCAACCTGGCCCTACAGCAACGGCTGGGGATACTACCCGAGCGGCGGCCTTGGCCTGGTGCTGATCATCGTGCTGGTGCTGGTGTTGCTGGGCCGCGTTTAGGGGCTCCGCAGGGTGGTCCCCTTATTAATGGCTTTCGCGCAGAGGCGCCGGCTTGGCACTCGAGAGCATAAGCTTTCGGTCGCACTCGTCCAATGCCTGGAGAATCTGATTCACGAGAGACACGAACTTCTCGGAGTCGGGTTCTTCAGCTGCTCTGGCGCAGAGTTCGCGCCAGTCTCTTTCTGGGCTCGCAACCATGCTGTTCTCTCCCGGTAAGGGATTTACTACTCAGTGCTGAATGCAAGCACGGTGCCATAGCCCTAAGTTATTGATTTCTGGGCGTTGCGTTGGGGACTGTAGGTAATCTGGCCATTCATTCTCAGAACAAAGGGGTGTAAATCGTACCTGGCCCATGCGGGAGTCGTTACCAACCGGCTTGGTGCGTCAGGCATCTGATGTAAGGCCCGTCCGTTACCATGGGGGCACTTCTTTTTTCATGGGCGTTGCCAAGATGGGTCGGAAGAGAGTCTCGTGGCTCGCATTCTTGTGGTGGACGATAACCGCGACGTACGACGTTATCTGTGTCGGGCGCTGGAGCAACATCGCGGTTGGCTAGTCTGTGACGAGGCCCGCGACGGGCAAGAAGCGGTAAATAGATTTCTCCAAACTCGACCGGACGTGGTCGTGCTGGATTTTCAGATGCCCGGCATGAATGGACTCGATGCGGCCCGCATCATTTCTCAACTTTCCCCGGAAACACCGATCCTGATGATTACGCTGTACCTTACCCGGCAGCTGTCGGAAGAAGCTGAGAAAGCCGGAGTACGCGGCACCTGCGCAAAGACGGACCTCCATTGTGTTGTGGATGCGGTGGAAGCGCTATTGCAGGAACGGACTTACTTTGCCGTGTGAGCACACAATTCAGAGGTTAGTCGGCGGCTGGCGTCAAGGTCGCGCCGGCACTTTTGCGAGAGGTATTGTCGCCGAAATCAAGGTCCCAGGCTCGCTGCGTTCGATGCCAAGCTCACCACCAAGATCGCGCATGCGTTCCCGCATTCCAGCCAGCCCCACACCGAAATTCGTTCCTTTGGTTTGAAAACCGGCCAATACTTCCCGCGCAATTCCTCTTCCGTAATCTCTGATTCTAAGGACCACGCGGTCGGGTACGAGATCGAGCTTGACTTCGGCTACCGCGCTGCTGGAGTGGCGATGGATATTGGTTAAACTCTCCTGCAGCACCCGGAAAAGCCTGAGCGCTACCG
>PMSZ01000270.1 GCA_003168235.1 Acidobacteriaceae bacterium | reverse complement strand
CTGGGCGCAGCGGTGTGGAATCCGGCGACGATCGCGGAGCCGGTTTCGCCGACCAATCCGCTGCCCGGTTTCACGTGGCACGCTCTGGATCCCTCGGTACCGAACTCGGGGACAGGATCCAGACCTCTCTTTTATGAACCACGTGTAGGTGTGGCGTGGGACATCTTCGGAACTGGCAAGACTATTCTTCGTGGTGGCTATGGCTCCTACCGCATGCATGACTCCATCGTCGATGTCACAAACGCATTCGCCAATTCAGAAGGGCTTCGCGAACCGAATCTCTTTGGCTTCGGCGCGGTAACGCTCGGTGGTATCGACAGTCTCCACTTCCCAGTTACTGCCGGCCCCCTCAGCACCAGTGCTTTTGGACTCGCTCGCGGAGATACAAGGGAACCAGTCACCAACAGTTACAGCGTGAGCTTAGCGCAAAGATTGCCCAAGAATTCCGTCTTTCAGCTGACTTATGCCGGCAATAACAGCAACTCGCTATTCAATAATGGTTCGACGTCGGCGGTAACACTCAACAACCTGAATGCCATTCCAATCGGCACGCTTTATCAGCCAAATTCGATCGGACTTGGTGAAGGTGTGTGTGCGGCTGCCGCCTGCACTCCTTATGAGGTCGCGGCCATGAATGCGACTAATATCCAGGGATTCCGCCCCTATATCGAATATCAGTCAATCACGGTGCCGCGCCATAACACTTACGCTAACTACAACGCGATGCAGGCCGTGTGGCAGAAGACAACGGGCAGGTTAAACTACGGCTTCAATTACACATGGTCGAAAGCGCTCGGGATTCTCGGTTCAGCGGCCAACTTCAATTGGACGGCTGCAATTAATCCCTTCAATATTCCCAGCAACTATGGTCCCATGAATTTCGACCGTAGCCACATTTTTAACGCCACTTACTCCTATTCACTGGGAAAGTATTCGAATAGCCGCTCGCTGGGCGGCCTTGTAAACAACTGGCTCATTTCCGGTATCACCAGCATTCAGAGCGGCGGCAACATGCAAACAGGAATAAGTGGATCGAGCCCGAACTTTAACCTTAACGGATTTATCACGCCTCCCAGTCAACCGGTGCTCCCGGTGAACGCCCAGGTCTTCTTGGGAACACCGGACGTAAGCTTGCAACCAGTGCTGAAATGCGATCCGAGATCGGGACTTGCCTCCCACCAATACATCAACGGAGCCTGCTTCGGCCTGCCGGGTATCGACAGCGGACAGAACGGTCAATATATCTTCCCGTATGCGCAGGGGCCAACTTTCTTCAACACGGATCTGACCGCGGAGAAAGGCTTCAGTCTGGGGGGCGAGCGCAACCTTCGCTTTCGCATTGCCGCCTTCAATTTCCTCAATCATGCACTGAATAGTTTTGGTACGGGATATGCGCAGCAGACGAATCTGTCGCTGAACGGTACCAGTCCCAGTACAGCGACTTATTCCCCGTCGACAGATTTTGGATTCGCTCCGCAAAAACTTGGCCGTCGACTGCTGGAGGTGTCGGCTAAGTTCACCTTCTGACGAATGCACCGCGACGAAAGCTTTAGCAACCTTCGCTGACCGCGCTTTCACGGGCTACATGGCGTCTTCCTCTTTGGCGTGAAATCGCGTCTGACAATGCTCTGATCTGATGGTCTAGGTGTGCCGCCGGTAAAACGGAGGTGGCGAGTTGCTAATACAATTTGTGAGGCAAGCTCCAGCAAACCGGGATTGCATACTAATCCCGATACGTTTGCAACCAGGACTGCTTGAGAAATGATGCTGGGTACAATTAACGACCGCTTGGGACCCTTGCACCTCTTCATTTTTCTTTTATTTGCTTCCGCTCTTTCGCTATGGGCACAATGTAATCCGGCGGATGCCGCTCTTCAACTGAATCACCTCACATCATTCACCGCTTTGCCAAATGGAATCGATCTACGAGATGGCAGTGCTCGCATGCAAATTCTCGCCTTGCGCGAAGATGTCGTGCGCATTCGCGTGTCACGCTCAGACCAGTTTGCAGAGGACGCTTCCTGGGCTGTGCTTAGAGAATCGCGCCAGAACCGAGTCGTCGTGAACCCGACCGAAACCGCAGATGCGGTCGGCTTCCAGACGAAAGTTCTACGTGTGTCAATAAATCGGCAGACGTTCGCGCTAACGATCTCCGATATGCAAGATAATATTCTTCAGCAGGATGTAAGGCCCATCGAGTTTTACGGCGACTCTTTTCGCGTCTACAAGGCAATGCCGCTCGAGGAGCATTACTTTGGCCTGGGAGACAAGACCGGCCCGCTGGATCGCCGCGATCAGGCTTTTACATTATGGAACACCGACGCCTACAGCTTCCAAGAGTCCACCGATCCTATCTATAAGAGTATTCCTTACTTCATGGCATTCCGGGCTGGTCATGCACTCGGCATTTTTTTGGACAATACCTGGCGCAGCACCTTTGATTTTGGCAAGGAGTTACCCAACACTTATTCTTTTGGTGCCATAAATGGACCTTTGGACTACTACGTGTTTTATGGACCTACGCCAAAACGGGTGGTGGAGACATATGCGTGGCTCACCGGAACAATGCCAATGCCACCAAAGTGGGCTTTGGGATATCAACAGTCGCGTTACAGCTACACACCACAATCGCGAGTCATTGCAATCGCAGATCGTCTGCGAGCGGATCGCATTCCTGCCGACGTTATCTATCTGGATATCGATTTCCAGGATAAGAACCGCCCGTTCACTGTAGATCATGATCGTTTCCCGGACTTTCCGGGGATGATTTCGAAACTTGGCTCGATGAACTTTCACGTGGTCGCCATCACAGATCTGCATATCGCTGATTTCCCCGGCCACGGGTATCAACCCTATGAGAGCGGAATTGCTGGCGACCATTTTGTAAAGAATCCCGACGGCAGCGTCTATTCCGGTGTCGTATGGCCCGGTCCTAGCGTGTTTCCGGACTTTACCCGATCACAGACCCGTGAGTGGTGGGGCAACCTTTATAGGGACTTTTCGAATATCGGCATTGCGGGCTTCTGGAATGACATGAATGAGCCGTCCGTTTTCAACACTCCGACGGGCACGATTCCTGACGACGTGGTGCACCGCATCGACGAACCTGGATTCATCAAGCGAACCGCGCGCCACGCCGAATTGCATAACGTGTATGGGATGGAAAACTCTCGCGCCACCTTCGATGGATTGAGGCGGATCAATCCGGACTTGCGGCCGTTCGTACTCTCGCGCGCCACTTATGCCGGCGGACAGCGTTATGCTGCCACTTGGACTGGCGACAATAGCAGCACCTGGAATCACCTGCGCCTGGCGACTTCGATGATTGAAAACCTGGGGCTGAGCGGTTTTGCATTGGCTGGAGCGGACGTCGGCGGATTCGCAGGAACGCCACAACAGGACCTGCTCACGAGATGGTTCGAGATTGGTTCGTTCCAGCCGATTGATCGGGACCACACCGAGAAAGGAACCGGAGATCAGGAACCCTGGGTGGGGGGGGCAGAGCCTGAAGCCATTCGCAGGCGATTTATCGAAGAACGGTATCGGCTTATGCCGTATCTCTACACCTTGGCTGAAGAAGCGTCGCGCACCGGTTTGCCGATTGAGAGACCGCTTTTTCTCGAGTTTCCCGATGCAACGAGCGATCATCACCCAATTGATGTCGATCTTCGGGCGACAGGCGAGTTTCTTGTCGGTCCTGATCTCCTGGTAGCAGCGCCCCCCTATCCTGACAAACTCGATAGTTATAGTGTCGAGTTCCCGTCGGCGGAGTGGTACGACTACTGGACTGGGAAGCGTGTTCCTAAATTGGTGCCGGTGGATCCGGAACCAAATGCTCCAGACGGTTCTAGCGATCTGGTGCCGCTTATCGCCTGGATACATCCAGATCTCGCAATCCTGCCAGTATTTGTGCGCGCTGGAACCATTCTGCCCATGGCACCATTGGTGCAAAGTTCAGATGAGACGCCACAAGGTCCGCTTACACTTCGCGTATACGCTGGCGATGCGTGCGCAGGGCATCTCTATATGGATGATGGAAAAACCTATGCCTATAAGAATGGCGCCAGCCTGCGCATAGACTTCAATTGTGAGGTGACGACTGACGGCTTGAAGCTAACCCTAGGCAAGCACGAAGGCTCTTATCCTGCTTGGTGGCGGCAGATTCACATCGAGGTTTATGGCTGGTCGCCACGTGAACACACCGCCCGTATCAATGGCAAAAATATCGACGTAGAGGCTGGCTCATCCTCGGGCAATATAGCTCTTACTGTGCCTGACAGTGAAACAGGATCTTTGTTAGAACTGAGGTAAGCCGCGCCTGGCAACTTGCCGGCCAGATCCAGTGACTTTTGCGACAATGTAGTTGTATCTCATGCTTCTGTCGTTCTTCCTGTCGCGCTTTGCAAGCCTTGACTCTATGCCGCGCAGCCGATGTCTCCACGTGATAGCACGATGTTGCTCACAGTGCCATAAGATCTCGGTGCGCGTGACCAGGCCGTTGTTCGTCGTTGCGACCTTGGTTTTCTTCGGTTCGGCGGTCCCGTCGTCAGCGCAATTTGAGCCTGGCGGAGTCGCTGTCACTCCTTCGACATCAAACACGACTTCGGCTTGTAATGCCAGTCCGCAACCGCCTGGCGTGGGCTGCTCAACCACCTTCGAAGGACTGACCGACCACTACCCCTCGATTTCAGGTCCACCCGCTCCACACGTCGACACTATCGTGACTGTGCCGCCTGCTGCCAACGTCTCCTCTGTGCCGTTCTCTGCTTTTCTCCCGTCGAATGCGGGCACCGAAATCGTTTGCCATTTTCAGATCTGGTGGGGAAGCCCTCTTCACCACGGCAATCCTATGGATCAGAGCAATCCCCAGATCGTCGATCGCCAGATTCGCAATGCCATCACGCGTGGCTGCAACCAAGTTGTCTTCGACTGGTATGGTCCCGGCGCCGCTAAAGGAATTGTCGAGCATCCCGATGCAGCTTTTCAGAACCACATTGTTCAACTGTGGCAAAGCAATCTCACCGCTCGCTGTCGCGCCGCCGATGGAGCCTGTCCACTCCGGTTCGCGCTGATGGAGGACGTTGGTACCGAGCC
>PMSZ01000517.1 GCA_003168235.1 Acidobacteriaceae bacterium | reverse complement strand
ACAAAAGTTTTCCCCGACGCCGACCTGAAGATCTTTCTCGATGCCGATCCGGTGATTCGCGAGCAGCGGCGTCTCGACCAGCAGAAGGTAAAGGGCGCGCCGGCCGAGGCGATGGCGGCCGAACTCCGCGAGCGAGATCATCGCGACCGTACCCGCGCGACCTCTCCGCTGGTGGCGGCTTCGGATGCGGTCGTACTCGACTCCACGCACATGAGCGAAGACGACGTGCTGAACCGAATCACGGAGTTGGTGAATCAGCGAATAATGACCAGAGGTTGATGGCCCGGCGCTAGCTCTTCCTGAGATTCAGCTTCTCCTGCTCACGCTATGCCGCGCTCCGCGTCGAACGTACTGGAGTTCCCCATGATGGAGTTCCGATGACTCTCACCTGCCGTTTCGCAACGTTTATTCCAATTTCGTTTGTCGGAATTTTGTCTGTGGCCATTTTGCTCTCCGCCGGCACCGCAAGCGCTCAGTCCCAGACGCCCGCTCAAACGACGCTGCTCGACTGGTCCACGGCTTCCGCTGCTGATACGGGGCTTTCCGATTCTCGCCTGCACGCGGTCGATGCCGCCATTCGTTCCGGAGAGTTCAAGAAAATTGGCAGCGTGCTGATCGCGCGTCACGGCAAGCTGATATACGAAGCGTACTTCGACGGCGATGCCGCCACCCTCCGCGACACGCGCTCGGCCACCAAGAGCATCACCGATGTCTTGATCGGCATCGCCATCGACGAGCACAAACTCAGCGGAGTCGATGCCAAAGTTCTCGCCCTGCTGCCCGAACACGCTAGCAAGATCGAGAACCCGGATCCGCGGAAAGCCGCGATTACCGTGGAAGACCTGCTGACCATGAGCTCTCCGCTGGAGTGCGACGACTGGAACGATGCTTCGCGCGGCAACGAGGAGCGCATGTATCTGGTGGAGGACTGGACCCAGTTCATTCTCGATCTGCCGATCCGCGGACGCATGCGCGTTGGCGAGCAGGCGGAAACGCCCCCTTACGGACGCTATTTCAGTTATTGCACGGGAGGAGTTTTCACGCTGAGCGAGGTGATCGGGAAAGCGACGGGCGCGCGCGCCGATCTCTATGCCCGCGACAAATTGTTTCGACCACTCGGCATCACCAACGTCGAGTGGGTTTATTCTCCGCTAAACATTCCGCAGACGGGCGGCGGGTTGCGATTGACCAGCCGCGACCTGCTCAAGATCGCTCAGCTTTATCTCAATGGCGGCGGGTGGCAGGGGACGAGAATCGTGAGCCAGGATTGGGTGCATAAGTCGACGCAGCCGCATGCCCAGATCGACGAGGCGACCGAGTACGGCTATCTTTGGTGGCTCAAGTCGTTTAAATCCGGCGAGAAGAGTTATCCTGCGTTTTTCATGTCGGGGAACGGAGGAAATAAAATCGTCGCCATTCCATCTCTGGATATGGCTGTCGTAATCACCAGCACGAATTACAACACGCATGGAATGCATGAACAGACGGAGAAGATTTTGACCGATTACGTGCTGGCCGCGGTGGAACGGTAGAAGCCGTCCCATCGCGGGCAGCCGTGGTCTTACTTCGCCATCTTCAGCGACATGACGTGCACTTGCATCTTGTCGGGATAAACGTGGGCGTTGAGGATGACGTGGTGTCCTTCGTGGCCTTTGACGGCCTCGGGATTGATGATGGCCCAGCTCTTGCCGTCTTTGTCGCCGACAAACGTCTTGCCGTCGGGGCTGATTTTGCCGGTGATGTCGATCGCTGGCTTGGGGGCGGCTTGCATGTTGTCATTCTTCATCGTGTCCTGGGCGAAAGAAACTCCCGGAGCGACTACGGATGTGACAAGTGCCAGAGCAAAACAGAATGCCAATAGTTTTTTCACAGTGATTTCTCCTTAAGCAATTTGGGGAAACGTGGGCGACGAGAAGTATAAACCCGCCAACAGATTTGTACACTCGGGAGAACGCTGGGATGGGCCTACCTATTTCTTGATCACGCCAATGCCCAGTTCGCGCAGCTGGCTCTCCGCGACTGGAGTGGGCGCTTCCATCATCAGATCTTTGGCCGCGGCAGTTTTGGGGAAGGGAATCACTTCGCGCAGGCTCTCGGCCCCGGCGAGAATCATCACGATGCGGTCGAGGCCGAGGGCGATGCCGCCGTGCGGGGGCGTGCCATACTCGAGCGCTTCCAGAAAGAAGCCGAAGCGCGAGCGCGCTTCTTCTTCGGTCATGCCGAGCGCGCGGAAGATTCTGCTCTGCACGTCCTGACGGTGAATACGGATCGAGCCCGAGCCCAGTTCGGTGCCGTTCAGCACGATGTCGTAGGCGAGCGCGCGCACCATGGCCGGATCGGTTTCGAGTTTGTCCATGTCTTCATCGTGCGGAGAAGTGAAGGGATGATGCGCCGCCACCCAGCGCTTCTCGCCTTCGTCGTACTCGAACATGGGGAAGTTCGTGACCCACAAGAAACGGTAATCGCCTTTCTGGAAAAGCTTGTGGCGGTCGGAATATTTCTGCGCCAGTGCCACGCGTAGCAACCCTGCCGAGGCGTAGATCGCCATCTCGGCGGGAGTGACTTTGCGCTTGCTGGCGGGATGAGCGCTGGAGGCTGACTGCGCCGAACCGACGACGAGCACGATGAGGTCGTCCGCCGCCGCTCCAGCTTTCGCGCGAATTTTCGCTCCAGCATCGGGAAACTTCGTCTCGATGCGCTTGAAGTCCTCAAACACGCGCGCTCCGCCTTTTGACACAAACAGCGGCTTGATGTCGTCGCGCTCTTTGCGCGACAACTCGCCAACGTTCGGAATGCTGATGGCAATGACAGGCAGGTCCTTATTAATGGCAAGCTGCTCCAGATCAGCCGCCGCAAAACAATTGCCGACTTCGGTAAACGCCGGTATGCGCAAGTCGGGCTTGTCGATGCCGTACTGGCGGATGGCATCGTCGAAATCCATGCGGGGGAAAGGAGTTTTGATTTGATGGCCGGCGGCGCGGAAAGCTGCGGTCAGAAAACTCTCCACCGTTTCCCACACGCGCTCCGGTTGCGGATAACTCATTTCCAGATCGATCTGGGTGAACTCGGGCTGGCGGTCGGCGCGCAGGTC
>PMSZ01000370.1 GCA_003168235.1 Acidobacteriaceae bacterium | reverse complement strand
TCTTCCACCTCGGGCGCCACGCGCATGCTTTTCGCTCGGTTGACGCACCAGAAAACAACGTAAGTTGCGCCGAAAGCCCAGATGGCATACAGAGTCGCTCCCATAAGCTGACACAGAAACTGCCGCATGTCGCCGTGAAGCAGGCCCGTCACTCCCTGACCCGCGTGCCCCAGATAAGAAGCCGTTCCGACGCCGTTCCATCCGGCGCCATACGTGCCGTCGGCGAAGATGCCCACGCTGACCGCGCCCAGCCAGCCGCAGTACCCGTGCACTGAAATCGCTCCACAGGGATCGTCGACCTTGAGGACGCGGTCGTTGAAGATCACTCCTCCGCACACCAGCAATCCAGCCAGCACGCCGATGACGACTGCGCCTGTCGGAGAGACAAATGCGCAAGGAGCGGTGATTGCGACCAGACCCGCGAGCATTCCATTGCATGCCATAGTGATATCGGGCTTGCCGAATAGGAAATACCAGAGCAGCATAGCCGCCGCCGATCCCGTTACCGCGGCCAGATTGGTGTTGACGGCAACCACGGAGATGCGAAGGTCGGTCGCTCCTAGCGTCGAGCCTGGATTAAAGCCCATCCAGCCGAATAGCAGAATGAACGTTCCGGTCACGACATAAACGATATTGTGCGCAGGGAAAACCCGGATCTTGCCACCCGGTCCATACTTCCCTAGCCGCGGGCCGAGGATGATCGCCAGAGCCATCGCGGCGAAACCACCAACCGCGTGAACCACGGTCGATCCGGCAAAGTCGACATACCCATGGCCGAGATTTAGCGTCGATCCGACTTGCGACAGCCAACCGCCACCCCAGGTCCAGCAGCCGGAAATGGGATAAAGAATCGCGCCGATAAAAAGTTCACACAGCAGAAATGCCCAGAACGTGATGCGCTCACAAATGGCGCCGACAATGATGTATCCGGCCGTCTCCATGAACACGACTTCGAACAGAGTCAGACAATTGCTGGCGCTGTCATACGCCGGACCAACCAGGAAAAAACCCTTACCGCCGACAAATCCCCACTGCCCGCTGCCGATCAGAAATTTATTCAGCATGGGGATGCCACCCAGGTTGGTCGGCGCGGCATTGATGGCGACCGCCCCGAACTGAAAGGCATATCCGACGGCATAGTAGGCGAGAAAGGCGAACACGTAAGCGGCAAAATTCAGCATCATCAAGTGCGCAACATTCTTCTTGCGCACCAGTCCGCAGGTGAGCAGGGCAAACCCTGCCTGCATGAACAAGACCAGGTAGCCCGTATTTAGCGTCCAGGCGAAATTGGTAGCTACGCGAACGTGGCCGACACTATCCGCCAGCTTGATGGCGAGTGGTTCCTTCGCCGCTTGCGCCTGATAGTCATCAAACGCTTTTTTGCTCGCAGCATAATCGGGCGCCGATTTGTCGGTAGGCTCGGAAACGACAAAAGTGTTGCCGGCGGCATCCGCGGCATTCGTTTTATCGCCGGTGGCGATCCCTGCAGGGTCCGACTTGGGCTGGTCGTCGGCCCGGCAGGACACCGTCAGACTCACCAGCATTGCGGTGGCGAGCAGGACGACCAGAATGGATGGAAATGAAAATGACAATAATGATGGTCGACGCGGGCAGCGCCGCTCCGCTTGCTTCGTCATGCCATGGCTCCTGTTTCTATGCGGTAAAACATTCTCGCCGAATCTTGCAGCGTAGGGAAGGGCGGGGCGATACGCGCCACCTGGTTGTTTCGCGGGGCTTCAGTTTGCCGGTCTCGGGTCCGCGGGTACACAGTCGCTCCTCACACTAAACGCCTGTGATTGGCGGCGTCCAATAGAAATTTCTTCTTGCGGGCATCAGAAAACCTTTCGAAAAACGCCTGAGAAGCTGGCGTCTACCAAACGAAAGAGCGAACCAGGGTTTCCGATCCGTATTTTGATACTTGACACCCCCGCCAGACCATTTACTATAGATGAATATTTATGCATCATGATGGATAAATATGCCTCCGCGGGGAAAGTAGCTTATGCAATGGGCCGGGGAGGAACGGAGAACTCTGCAGAGTGTCTGATGGCAGCGAAACTTAAGACGGCGGTGCTCGGCGCGACCGGATATTCCGGCCTCGAGCTCGCTCGTCTTCTCGTCCGCCATCCACACACTGACGCACCTTTGCTTTTACGACGCGGCGCGGACACGAACGAAGCGGCACCGCAATCGCCGCCCACCTCCGGCAACGGCAACGGCAACGGCAAGTTCCCGGTTAAGGCTTCGATTCAGCCATTTTCGTGGTCTGCGCTAGAGCAGCACGGAGTCGAGTTGCTATTCCTGGCTACTCCGCACGCGTTTTCTCGCGAAGTTGTTCCGGAAGCAATTGCTCGTGGCTTGCGGATCGTCGATCTCAGTGGCGCGTGGCGGCTGAAACAGGAACAGCATCGCGCCATTTACGGTTTCAAAGATGCCAGCCCGCAAACCGCGGCGGAACTTACTGAGCGCGCCGTGTATGGCTTACCGGAACTCAACGCCGACCGCATACCTTCAGCCGCTCTGGTGGCGAATCCCGGTTGTTTCGCGACATCGGTCATTCTCGCGCTGGCACCGTTGCTATCGGCGGGAATCGTAGACTGCGATCGCGGCATCATCTCCGATTCGAAATCGGGCGTTTCTGGCGCTGGCAAAGAACCTACGGCGCGCACCCATTTTGTTTCCGTAGCCGACAATTTCTCGGCCTACTCTGTATTCGGGCATCGTCACACCGGCGAGATCCTCGAGCAGTTGCGTCTCAATTCTTGCCAATTGATTTTTACTCCGCATCTGTTGCCGATTCCGCGCGGGATCCTGTCCACGATTTATGTGTATTTGAAAGAAGCGATGACGGCAGATGAAGTGCAGAATTGCTTTCACGATTTCTATAAGGGAAAGAAGTGGGTGCGGATTTTTCCTGCGTCAAGCCTGCCGGAAATTCAATTTTCCGTGCACACCAACTACTGCGACCTCGGTTTCTGTCTGGCGCACGATGGGCGCCGGCTCATCGTGGTTTCCTGTCTGGACAATCTGCTGAAAGGCGCGGCCGGTCAAGCGGTGCAGAACATGAACCTGATGTATGGTTGGGATGAAGCGGAGGGTTTGCAGTGAAAATTGTCGTCAAAATCGGCGGTGCGGCGCTCGAGGACAAGCCGACGTTGCAGAAATGCGCGAAGGCAGTAGTGCAGCTTGCGGAGGACGGACACCAGGTCACTGTGGTCCATGGCGGCGGGAGCGCGCTCACGCGAACCTTGCAGTTGCTCGGAAAGAAGAGCGACTTCGTGCACGGATTGCGTGTGACCGATGCCGAAACGCGCGATGTCGCCCTGATGGTGCTTGCCGGCATCGTGAATAAAAGTTTGGTCGCGGCGATCTCGGCCGCCGGGTATCCCGCAATCGGTCTTTGTGGCGGAGATGGCGGCGTTTTTCGCGCCCGAAAAAAACAGGACTCGGAACGCGATCTGGGATTTGTCGGCGAAATCTGTTTTTCCGAGCCGCGGTGGCTGAGAGCCATTTGGGCTGAGGGCGGAATACCAGTGCTCTCCTCGGTGGCGCTCGGAGGTGACGGTCAGTACTACAACGTGAATGCGGACCAGATGGCGGCTGCGTGCGCTATTGCCTGCGAAGCCGACGCGCTGATTTTTCTCACCGACGTCGCCGGCGTAAAACAGGCCGACGGCGAAGTGATGCCGCGTCTGGACACGAAGCAAGCTGCTGGACTCATCGAAGAATCGGTGATCAGCGGCGGGATGATGCCCAAGCTCGAAGCCTGCACTCAGGCCCTCAAGTCCGGCGTTGGCCGCGTACGCATTCTGCCGGCATCACAAGTCGAAATGCTGCCGCTGTTCTATTTTGAAAAGATCGAATGCGGTA
>PMSZ01000368.1 GCA_003168235.1 Acidobacteriaceae bacterium | reverse complement strand
TGATCAGGCGCGCCAGTTAATCGCCGAAGCGAACGGCTATTTTCACAAGCCGAGCCTCAGTCTGACTCTCTTCGCCCTGAGCGTCGCGCCCGGAGCCACGACCAAACTCATCTCCCTGTGGAATCGAATTCGATCTGGAGCATCGAATCACGGCGCGCCGAATAATGGAGCGTCGGCCTGATGATCAAGCGCCTAATTGCCGGCGGAAAGCATCTCCTTGGGCTGCATCATCCCGGCCGGAACCTCAGGGTTTTTCCCGACGACGTGTTTCTTGTTTCCTATCCCAAGTCGGGCAATACCTGGACGCGGTTTCTCATCGCCAATCTGGTTTTTCCCGAGAAGCAGCCCGACTTCGCCAACCTTAACGAGTTGATCCCGGACCCGGAAGGATTGTCGAAGCGGCATCTCGAAAACATGCCCCGGCCGCGCTATATCAAGAGCCATCAGTATTTCGATCCGCGATATAAAAAGCTGATTTACATCGTTCGCGATCCGCGCGACGTGGTGCTCTCGGAATTTCATTTCGACATCAAGCGGCGCGCCATCAGCGAAGATTATCCGCTGCAGCAATTCGTCTCGAGGTTTGTCCGCGGAGAATTGAACCATCCTTACGGCACCTGGGGTGAGAACGCCGCCTCATGGTTTTACACCCGCCGCCAGGGACCTCAATTTCTGCTCGTCAGGTATGAATCACTCCAATCGCAGGCAATAGACGAAATGGAAAAAATCGCCGAGTTTCTCGGCGTGTCAGCCGACCCGGAGCGGATAGCGTTAGCGATCCAGCAGAGTTCCGCCGACCGCATGAGGGAGCTCGAAAAGAAGCAGGGGATGTTGTGGTCCTCCACCCGTGAAACTCGCCAGGACAAACCGTTCGTTCGCGCCGCGAAAGCTGGCGGATGGAAAAACGAATTGCCCGAGGCCAGTGTCGCCGAGATCGAAGGCGCGTGGGGCGGATTGATGCGCGAAATCGGATACGAACTCGCCGTTCCCAGCCTGGTCCACGCCGGCGCGGAGCGAGGCTGAATCAATCGATCTTGAACGACCGAGATTGAACGACGCGAATTTCGTTCCCGCAGGGAACCAAGTCAGGGAACCAAGTCAGGGAACTAAGGCAGGATAGTGAAATGATTCGACACATCAAGGCCGGAGTAAAACGTGCACTGGGTCAGCATCGTCCTGGGCGCAGCCTGCTGCTTCTTCCGGATGACGTTTTTCTGGTTTCGTTCCCCAAGTCCGGCAATACCTGGACCCGGTTTCTTTTAGCGAACCTCATGTTCCCCGACCAGCCGGCCACGTTCGCCAATATTCACCGCTTGATTCCCGATCCGACGGGCACCAGCAAAAAGGATTTCGACAACCTGCCCCGCCCGCGCATCATCAAGAGTCACGATTGTTTCGATCCGCGTTTTCCCAAAGTGATTTACATTGTGCGCGACCCGCGTGACGTCGTCGTTTCGCAGTATCACTACCATCGCAAGATCAAGAAGATCGCCGACGATTCGCCGATCGAAACTTTTGTCGGGCGCTTCATGGCTGGCGATACTTGTCCGCATGGCTCCTGGGGACAAAACGTCATCACCTGGCTGGCGACGCGGCAGGATGCTTCGCGGTTTCTGTTGCTGCGCTACGAAGACATGGTGGCCGACACGCCTCGCGAACTGGCGAAGATCGTCGCCTTCCTCGGCAAAACCGCCAGCCCCGCGCAGATTGCGCAGGCCGTCGAACGAAGCTCGGCCGGCCGGATGCGCAAACTCGAACAAACCCAAACGGACGACTGCGAACTGATGAAAGGATCGCGAAAAGATCTTTCGTTTGTCCGCGCAGCCGGTTCCGGCGGATGGCGTTCTGAATTGCCTGCGCCGATGGTCGAAAAAATTGAAGCCGCCTGGGGCCCGATCATGCGCACGCTCGGTTATGAATTGACGACGCGCTCCGCTTCCGAATTGCGCGAGCACGAGTTCCTCGGAGCGCTCAGCAGCACTCCGCGGTGAAACAGAAGGTTTCAGGCGTCGAGTCTCAGGAAAATTCAAAAGCGGGTTTTCCTGACACCTGACACCTGAGACCTGTACTTCTATGCTGGGGCAGATCAAATACGCGGTGAAGACTCTGCTCGGGCTCGATCGCGCCGGCAACCGCTTCACCGTTTTTCCCGACGACACCTTCCTCGTCTCCTATCCCAAGTCCGGCAATACCTGGGTGCGGTTTCTGCTGGCCAATCTGATTTATCCCAATGAGAACGTCGGCTTTGCCAACATCAACCAGCTGCTTCCCGCGCCCGGAGTCCTCTCGAAACGCTTCCTGAAAAAGCTGCCGCGTCCGCGCATCATGAAAAGCCACGAGCCTTTCGATGTGCGCTTTCGCAAAGTGATCTACCTGGTGCGCGATCCGCGCGACGTCGCAATTTCGGAGTATCATTTCGACCTCAAGAAACGCTACATCGCATCCGACGTTTCACTCGAACAATTCGTCAAGCTCTTTATCGCGGGCGAAACTTCCTCCTACGGTTCATGGTGGGAGCACGCGGCGAGTTGGATCGGCGCGCGCCAGGGCAATCCCGCATTTCTGCTCGTCCGCTATGAAGACCTGCTCGCCGATCCCATCGGAGAAACCGCGAAGATTGCCGAATTCCTCGGCATCAAGGCCGACGAACAAAGATTGAAAGCAGGCGTCGAGCGGAGCTCCGCCGACCGCATGCGTCAGCTCGAACAGCAGCAGGCCGACCAGTGGACGGGAACCAAAGATACGCGCAAAGAGATTCCGTTCGTGCGGGCAGCGAAGTCCGGCGGATGGAAAGACAGCCTGCCGCCGCATCTCGTCGAGGAGATTGAAGTGGCGTGGTTTCCACTGATGAATTTTCTGGGCTACGAATTGCAGGGCCGCGAACTGGATTCGAAAACTATGCCCGCGTGGGTCAAGACTGATCAAGTAAGGCTGACCAAGTAGTTCGGAGCAAGCAAGCGGAATGAGCAAGATCAACAAGCGGCGGATCATCAAGAACGTCGGGTCGAGCTGGTTCTCGTTATCGACCGACGTTGCCGTCGGCATTTTCTTGTCTCCGTTTATTCTGCACCGGCTGGGCGACACCGCGTTCGGCGTCTGGATCCTCATCTTTTCCATCACCGGCTACTACGGGCTCTTCGACCTCGGTATCCGCTCTTCGGTTGTGCGCTACGTTTCGAAATTCACCGCCACTGACGACGTTCAAGATCTTGCCAAGCTCATCAACACCAGCCTGTTCACCTACAGCTGCATTGGCGCTCTCAGCGTGCTGGTCACGCTGGTGCTTTCGTTCTACATCGGCCACATCTTCCCCAAGATCCCTGCCGAGTTGCATTCGACCGCGCGCTGGCTGCTCCTCATGGTGGGAGTTTCCGTGGGACTGGGATTCCCGCTCGGCGTCGTCGGCGGATTCCTCGATGGCCTGCAGCGCTTCGACATCAATAACTGGGCCGGCGCGGCCGCCAATTTCGCGCGCGTCATCCTGATCGTGATCGCCCTGCAGCACGGCTACGGATTGCTTACCGTCGCCCTGATCACCATGGCGATCCCGCTGATCACTTCCGTCATTCGCGGAATCATTGCCTTCAACATTCGTCCCGTTCCCTTTGGTTTGCAGTATGTCGATCGCGCCACGTTTCGCACCATGGCCAATTACAGCAGCGTCACCATGATCATCATGGTCGCGACGCAGCTGAAATTTAAAAGCGACAATGTGGTCATCGGTTCGATGATTTCCGCCGCTGCCGTCACCTATTTCAGCATCGGCTCGCGGATTGTCAGTTACGCGCAGCAAGTGGTGATGGCCCTGGCGCAGAATTTCCTTCCCATTGCCAGCCAGTCCGAAGCCACCGGCAAAATGGATCGTCTGCGCAAGGTGTTCGTCGTCGGCAACCGTTTCTGTGCGCTCACCGCTTTTCCCATCACCGCCACGCTGCTGATACTGGGCAAGTCCGTCATCGAGGTGTGGATGGGGAAACGCTACGTCGCGACCAGCTATCCCGTGCTCGTCATTCTGATCATTCCCGCTACGCTCATGTGGGCCCAGGCCGCCTCCGGACGCGTTCTGTTTGGCATCAGCAAGCATCGCACCTGGGCCTTCGTTACTCTCGGCGAGGGTCTCGTTAATCTGCTCCTCAGCATTGTTCTCGTTCACGTCCTCCTGCCCACTCACGGCGTCATTGGCGGGATTGAAGGCGACGCATTCGGGACCGCGATCCCCTTGGTCTGCACCATGACGATGTTCATGCCGTGGCATCTCTGCCGGCTGCTCGGCATCCGCATGCGGACTTATCTGCGGGAAGCATTCGTGTGGCCGGTGCTGATTTCGATCCCGCTGGTGGGGACGCTGTTCTTGTTGCGGCGCTGGCATCACCCGCACAACTATTTCCAACTGGTGACCCAGTTATTGATTGCGGGAGCGGTTTACGGACTCGGTCTGCTCTGGCTCTATAAAACCAAGCGCGCGTTCAAGGTCGGTGAACTCGCCTTCAAAGAACCGCCCACCCCAATCGAGAATGGCAGGGGCACGCCCACGCCCGTCGAAGCCTACCCGCAAGACGTCTAGAGATCCAGCAACTCAGTCGTTGTTCGGTCAGTCATTGGTCCGGCCATCATTGGTCCAGTCAGTCGTTGTCCGGCGGCAACGGCTTGTCGGTGCGGTTCTGGAAAAACTTTGCGTCATGATCTGACGGAATGACCGTGAATGTCAGGGGCGTCTGACTGAAGTCGAAGCAATCCGACAAATCGCCCAGAGCATAGGAATCCGCATAATCAACTCCGGCTGACTGGCCAACCGTCGGCAACGAAAACTGCTCCTCGATAAACTTCAGAACGCTGCCGAAATCGTTTTGCTGGTGCGAAACGTAGGCTGCCTTTGCGTAAGGCGAAATCGCGATCAAGGGCACACGGTAGCCATATTCATAAGAGTTGGGATAGGAGTCGCCGTTGCGGATCGGCGGCGGCACATGGTCGTACCACCCTCCCCAATCGTCCCAGGCGACAATGATAGCCGTGCTGCCCCAGAATTGACTCTGGCCGATCGTATTCACCAGGCTTGCTACCCACGACGGGCCCAAACCCGTGTTGCCGTCGGCGTGATCGGAATCCGCGCTGTCGGGAATGATCCAGGTGACGTTGGCCAATTCGCCGTTCTGAATGTCCGTGATCACTTGCGCCGCTGAGCCTTCGATCACGACATTCGGGTTATTTTTGGTCCAATCGGGACCGTTGCAATAGAGCTGGTCCTGGGGTCCCGCCGGATCGCACATGTGATTGATCGCGTTCGGCGCGGTCCAGATATCTCCGTCCAGCGCCGCGTAATACCTCCAGGTCAGCGCCGGGACCGCGTTATCCAGCAGATCGGTCAGCGTGGGATGCTCGAAGCACTCATTGCCGTCCAGCTCGAGCAGATTGCCGTTGGGAAAAGGCTGGCTCGTATCAATAAGGTTGAGGATCGATCCCGGAGGCGCCAGACATCCCGCTCCCGCCGAGCCGTCCGCGCGAGTATCGCTTTCCGGATTGCCCGCCACGTAATCCACGCTCGTTGTGCCGCTCGGGCAATCGGTTGCTCCCGGCAGGCAAACCGCCGATGTTCCCGAAAGAATGTATTGGTGAGCGGGGAAGCTCGGCCCCTGGTTGGTCTGAAACATGTTGTCGTTGAATGTGTACGTCTGCGCCATCGTCAGATAGGGTTGCAGAGTGTAGACGCCTGACACCGAGGGTTCCACATACTGCATCTGCGGATTCGCCGGACAATTGTCGGACGGTGAACATTGGTCCGCGTTCCAGCCGTTCATCGCGCATTCCGTTCCATTCCAGTTGCAGTCGTTCAAGAAGCCGTCGTGACCGTGGCTCTGATCGTAGTCGGTGACCAGCGAAACCGGAGTCAAAGCAACCTTAGTTGTGCCGACGTAACCGTAGCTCTGGATGTTGAATTGGTTCTGCCCCGTCCCGCAGGCGCTCGCGCTGCCATAGGGTGGAATGCACAATCCCTGAAAAAGATTATCCGGCGTGCGGTTTTCCTGGAAGATGATCACGATGTGCTGGATCTTGCCGTTTCCGCTCGTGCCAATCTGCGTTTGAATCGATCCCGTCGCATTGCTGAGCCCGCCGCCCGAAACCGTCGCTGAGTTCATCACCGTTCCCGATGCACCCGTCGGCACATTGACGTTGAGCGTGATCACCGGGTAGCTCGACCCGGCTGGGAGCGCGTCGGAACGTGTGCATGAAAGCGGGCTTTCAGTGCAGCTCCAGCCGTTTCCAGCCGGAGGGCCGCTTGGCGTGAATCCGCTGGGTAAAGTATTCGTCACCGTGACCGTCCCGCTGGTCGCTCCCGATCCGCTGTTGGTAGCGGTGATCGAGTACTGGCCGAGCCCACCCGGCGCGAAACTGCCGCTCTGTGAGAGGCTGATGCTCCAGTTCCCGGAAGTGGAAATGCTGCTGCCGCTCCCGCCGCAACCAATGAGAACTCCGACGAGAGTTCCCATCACGCAGATCGCGCAACAAAACACCAGGCCGTGCTTGGCTTTCATAATGCGAAGTCTCCAGCTACCAAGAATTTTGTCCCCTTGGGCCAGGCTTAGGAACCACTCGCCAGGGAAGTGACCACTGTTTGTTGACCCAGTCTCAAGGAATGTCCGGCTTCGAAATACGCTCAGAGTGGCGCTCCGCCGCTTTAACTGCACAACTGCAACCCGGAATTGTAACTGTCAGACAGCTATGAGATGCAAATCGAATGGGCAGGGTTCACTCCCCATGACCCGATTGGTGACCCGATTTGGGAAAAGCTCATTGGCATCGTCGCGCGCAATGTTGCTCGGCAGGACTGAACTCCCCGCCAACTGAACTCGGCTAATCCGAAATCCCTTGCCGCGAACCTGAGCCGGATCGCTCCAGCGCGCATCGACCTCCAAAGTCCATGAAGAATGTCAAACCTATAAAAACCCTATTATCAGCGAGATGCATTATGTTTTTAACCCTTTGTCGCAGGGTTTTCTCGGGAGTTGGGGGGATTGACAATCCAGCAGTACAGGTTATGCTTTCACCAGTAGTTAATATCTCCCCCACCGCCGAGGACGAATTCGCTCGCGAATTTCCCCATCCCTGGCAGCCCCGAAAATGGGGACTTTTTCTCCGAGGAAACTATGAACTTGGAAGTCATGGTAGGAATCTCCGGTACAGGTGCCTCTTCGCGACCGAGCCGACCCGCCAACCGCAAGCTATTCCGAACGCAAATTTTCGCGATCCTGTTCGCTCTGACTTTTGCCGCATCCGCCAGCGCNNCCCAATCTTCCGGCGAACCCACCCATGGTGCTGATGCTTCACGGGACCAATTTCTCCTTTCCTCCCGCTACCCCGATCTCGCTGATGTGGGGATGGCAGGGTGTTTCCAACGAGTACCGCTTCATTCTGGTCAAACCCGCTTCAACCTACAACTCGAAATCCGGACAGTGGAACTGGGACGCTTACGACATGGACGAGGCGTTTCAATCTCCGCCCGACGATTCCGGCTTCCTGCGGCAGCTCATCGTCAATCTGACGGCGCAATACAGCGTGAATCCGAAACAGGTTTATGTCGCTGGATTTTCGTCCGGTGCGCAGATGGCGCATCGGGTTGGCGTGGAGATTTCCGACCTCGTGGCAGCGGTGGTCATTGCTTCCGGAACCATCGTTGGCCAGCCCGCTCCTCCGCCAATCACACTCCCCGGTCCCGCAGCCGCTCCCGTCTCTATTCAGGAGTGGCATGGCACGCTCGATGGGAACATCATTCCCTGCGGCAATGGAGTCACGAAATACTCCGGATACAAGTTTTACCTGGCCACCGTCGACCAGTCTTTTAATTATTGGACTGGCCAGAATGCCTGCACCACCTTCCAGAACAATTTGCCCTTGTGCGAAGGCGCAGTGCCCAATCCGGCCACTACGGGCAATACCGCGACCGGATGTGCGAACAACACCGAAGTGCAGTTTATCTGGGAGCCCAACGTCGGACACTCCTGGCAACAGGAGAACAACACCAACCGCTGGCTCTTCTTCGCCGCGCACCCGAAGCCGTAGTGAATGAAGCTAGTGAATGAAGCCGTAGCGAATGAAGTCAGCGCGCAGGACTCTAAGATTGGACGGCACCGGACCCGTGTAATTCTTTGTAAACCGGCTGTCCTATGGGAGTTTGGGGGATTGACAAACGGAAAAGACAGGCTATGCTTGAGTCAATCGGTTGGCATCTCCCCGCTACGCTTTCTGGTCAGTTCCCGTCGTCAGCAATTTTTGAAAGGATCTATTTTCTCGTGGAAAACGCTATGAAACTGGAGCTCTTGGCAGCAATCGCGATCCGGAGTCGATTCAAGCCACTATTCAAGACACTAGCGATGTCGCTCACCGCCCTGCTGATCGGGATTCTGCTCGTCGTCCCGGCCAGTGCCGCCCCGAAGGCGGCCGCAAAAGCCAAGGGCGTTTATATCGATTCAACCATGGTTTGGGACGGTGTTACGCGTTATTACGAGGTTTACCTTCCGGCCAATCTTTCGGCCAATCCGGCCATGGTTCTCATGCTTCACGGCACCAGCAAAGTCGTTCCGCCAGCCAATCCCAGCACCGCCAATTGGGGATGGCAGAACGTGGCCAACAAATATGGTTTCCTCCTGGTCAAGCCCGCTTCAACCCTCAACGCGACTTCCGGACAATGGAATTGGAATGCGTACGACATGAGCGAAGCGTTTACGGCAGCCGAGGTCGGAACCTGCACCGCGCCGCCCGCAACCGCTTGCCCGGACGATGCCGGCTTCTTGCGCCAATTGATCGTCAACCTGACCGCGCAGTACAACGTCAATCCCAACCAGGTTTATGTCGCCGGATTCTCGTCTGGCGCGCAAATGGCGCACCGCGTGGGCGTCGAGATTTCTGACCTGGTCGCAGCAGTCGTCATCGGTTCCGGTACCATCGTCGGCCAGCCGACTCCTCCGCCCATCAATATGCCCGGTCCCGAGGTTGCCCCTGTTTCCATTCAGGAGTGGCATGGAACCGAAGACACCGAGATTCCGCCCTGCAACAATGGCGTCACCAAATACTCGAACGACAAGTTCTACCTCGCGACCGTGGATCAATCGTTCAACTACTGGACCGCGCAGAATCAGTGCACTACGTTCCAGAACAATGTGCCGTTGTGCCAGAACGGATTGGCCAACCAGGGCACAACCGGCAACGACGCCACGGGATGCACCAACAACACCGAAGTCCAGTTCATTTGGGAGCAGGGCGTTGGCCATAACTGGGAGACCCAGAACGACACCACCAAATGGCTTTTCTTTGCCTCGCACCCGAAGCAACCGCAGTAACCGCCGTAACACGTACGCCCCCCTCGGGCCGATGTAAAATCGTAAGAGAACGACAGAGCGAACTAGAACTAGATCTGGAACCATCTAGCTCTGAATGCCGGGGACTGTGGGACTGCGGTAACGATGGGCCAAGTAATTATGAGTGTTGAACAAGTTGTGGATGTCAGCGAGCAGATGAAGCAACTCACCAGCTACATCTCCGAAAAAGTAATCAAAGGCAAGAGCGCCATCAATGAAGACACGCCGCTGGTTTCCTCGGGACTCATCGATTCCTTCGCACTGATCGAAATTTTTCTCGAGCTGCAAAAAATCGCCGGACGCAAAGTCCCGGCAAGCAAAGTCCAAGCCAAAGACATGGACTCCGTGCGCCTCATGTTCGCCATGGTCGAGAAATTCGGCAAACCGGCCAAGACCTAAGCGCCTTCCCGCCGCGGGGCAATGAGCGAAATCGCCCGGTTGAAACAACTGACTTCCGCTCACTGTTCATTCTGCGATATGCTCTGCGGCTGCAACGAGGTGAATCTTGACTGCTGAGCGGCGCGTCGACCTGAGACAAAAGGTGATGAGCATAGGGCGGCTCTCACATGCCCAATGTGTCAGTTCCGCTTCGCGTACCGCCACTACTCTCGATCCGTTCGGACATGCCCTCGATGCAAAGTGCCACTCGGTTTTCCGACGTACTACCGAGTGATTCTGTTCATTGCTTCCGAAGGCGTGTCGTTCGGGACGATAGCCTACGGCTACATGAAACAAGGCCCCGGTTGGCTTTTGATCGGATGGCCATTCGGTTTGGCAGCGGCTTTCATCATTCAAGGATTCATTCTTCGGGCGTTTCCTCCGAAGCTGGAACCCCAAGCGCAGGGCAACATCTGGTTGAAGTTGACGTGAGTTTGCCTGGTGATTTGGCAGATAGCTGTCGTTAAGTCTCGTTTACCCTCATAGACCGAAGCCGCCCTTTCAGCGCCAGCGAGAACAGGTCCGCACGAGGCCTGAAGAACATCCACTAATTCTCCCACTTCCCCAGCATCTCTGTAATCTTGCCGCGGTCGATCTTGCCATTCACATTCAGCGGAATCTGCGGGAAATGGTAAATCCTGTTCGGAACCATGTAGCGCGGCAGTCTGGTTTCGCACGCCGCAATAATCTGTGCGTCGAGCTTCGGGTCCGATCCCGAAACCACGCCGACGATGCCCGAGGCCGAGCCATCCGACAGCGGCCACGGAATCGCCACTGCTAATTCCGTGTGTGCGGCCTCCCGCAAAACCAGGTCAATTTCCTGTAATTCCACGCGATACCCGTTGATCTTGACCTGAAAGTCGCGGCGGCCAAGATAGAACAGGCATCCCCGCTCATCCTGACGCACCAGATCGCCGGTGCGATACCACACCTGATCGCTGATGTGCTGATCACTGGCCTTCTTCAGCCGCACAAAGCTTTTCGCCGTCTTTTCCGGATCATTCAAATACCCGCGCGTCACCTGCGACCCGCCAAGGCACAACTCGCCGCTCTCTCCCATCGCAACCGGCGCAAGATTTTCATCCACCGCGCACACCTGCTGCCCGTCAAACGGCCAGCCGATGGGCACCAGCCCGCGTACACACTCCGCCGGAGAAGTTGCCGAGTCCCAGCGATAGTAGGTAATCGCGATGGTCGCTTCCGTCGGACCGTACAGATTTTCCAGGATGGAATTGTTCGCCGCGCCTTGCCACGCCGCCGCCAGACTCGCAGAAAGCGCTTCGCCGCAAAACAGGCTCCAACGCAAAGTAGGAAACGCTCCCGGATCGAGCAATCCCAGTTTCGATGCGAACATCGCCACCGACGGCACCGAGAACCAGCACGTCAGCGCTTTTTCCTCCACCAGCGTCGCCGGAGTCAGCGTCTGCTCCGCATAAGGACAAAGCGTCGCGCCCGCATCCCAGCAGGTAAACAGGTCGTGGACGCTGAGATCGAACGTGAGATCGAAATTCTGTGAGCAACGGTCCGCCGCATGAAAGCCAAATCGCTTCGCCGCGTATTCCATGTACGCAACCGCGTTCGATTGGCTGACCGCGACTCCCTTCGGGATTCCCGTGCTCCCTGAAGTAAACAGCAAGTACGCCGTCGCATCTCCATCCACAGTCGGATCAACCGGATCAGCGACCTTCGACAACTGGCTCGCCGAGAAAACGCGATGCGACTTCGCTAACGCACCCTTCGGTTCCCATCCAGCATCCGGCAAAATCAGAGTCAGCGGCTTCTCCAGTCGCGGCAGNNAAAGGAAATTTTGGATTCAGCGGACAATATCCCCGTCCGCTTCCCAGAATCCCCAGAATGCCCCCGTAAGCGCCGACGCTTCGGCTCGCCAACAGCGCAACCACGCCTTCCGCGCGATCGAGCGTTTCTTTGAGGCCGGCGGTGATTCTTCCCGCGTAGTTCCACAATTGCTCGTAGGTCAGCACCTCGTCGCCAATCTCAAGCGCGGAGCTGCCCGGATTCGCCCGCAGCGAGCGGAAGAACCCGCTAATCAAACTTCTGGATATTTTCGGCGAAGCCATGAGTCCTCTAAATGAATTGTCTAATTAAGATGAATTATCCAAGCTGAAATAAGACGAGTAACATCGGTATGCTTCTATTGTCAGCGTTCACTGGCCGGAGCCGGCGCCTGCGTTGCCCCATTCGCCGGATGCTCCAGAATCTCGAACAGCCGGTCGGCAACAATCTGGTTGCCTTCCGGCTTCAGATGCGAAATGCCGACATAGAGCGAATCTTTCTGATCGTCCAGCAAGTCTCCCAGATAGATCAGTCCCGGCGGATTCAGTTCGCGCTCCTTCTTGTAAACCGCCTCGTACATCTTGCCCATGCCCGGAAACTTCTTGTATTCCGAGGCCAGCACCTGCTTCTCATACGCCGTGAGTTCTTTGTGTCCAACCGCCATGTTCGGATACCACGCAAACACCGCGCGGAATCCAAATTGTTTCCCGATCGCGTTAATCATCTCCATGTTCTCGACGTAATTGCGCACCACATCGTCCGCCATCAGCGTCGGGTCGGGTCCCGCAACCGCGGCGACTTCCTGCTTGCGGTGGAAGGGAGCTTTCGCCGCAATCTTGTCGAGAAAGTGATACGTATTTGTCTGGCTAAAGTAGGAAAAATGCGCTTTCTGCCCCGCGCCCCACTTATCGAGAAAATTCCTGAACGAAGTGTAATTGCTGTGCACATCTACCTGCCGGCTCTGGTAAGCCGTGAACGCTTCGGTGCCGCCGTCGTAGAACAGAACTTCATCCGGCCGGTGGCTGGCGTGTTTCAGCCCTTCCATCAACCCGATCATTTCCTGCGTGCTCGCCCAACCCTTCTCGGCATAGTTCACAATGCACACGGGCTTCCCCGCTTTTTCGTAATCGGCGGCAATCAGCGACGGGATCGTCTCCGCATCCGGAGCTCCCGCGCCCCACATCACCGAATCGCCAAACATCCAGATGGTAAAAGTCTTGTCATCGCAGCGCGTGTGCAGCGTCCGCCGCACGCCGTTTTCATCGATTGCCAGCAATGCCCCCTGATAGGGCTTGCGCCGCCAAAGCACCCACGGGTGATAGGTGATCTTGTTGGCCTGCGCGAATTCTTTCCAGTATTCGTGTTCCTCTGGACTCTCGTTCTGCGCCAGCTCCAGCTTCACCGCCAGCTCCATCACATCGCTCGCGGCCGGCAGGTAACGAAAATAGGAATAGATTTCGACCACCACCAGCAGACCGACAAACAGAGTGACGGCGACGCAAAAGCGCAGCCCAAATTGCTTGAGCAGGGGCTTGTACTGCGCAATCGCGGCACGGCGGCTCTCCACCGCCGGATCGGTCGCCAGATCGCCCGGCTGACCGTTCGTCCGATCGCTCGTCAAATCGCTCCCAGTTAGCGGCGCCAACAGCTCAACCTCGATTCCCCTCGCATTTTCGTGAAACCCAGCACAGCGTTTCCGCCTCCAAAAAACCGTTCGTAATTAAAACAGCGCGTACATTAGCGGCCCCGTCTCGGCGTGGCCCGGCTGAAAAATCACACTCAGATAAATCGCAAATGCCACGACCACTGGAGTAATCCACACCCAGCGTTCGTTGGCCAGAATGCCGAGCCAGCTAAATAAGCCGCTAGGCTTGCTCGCCTGGCGCGCGCGTGAAATCTCAGCCAGACGATCGAGAAGCACGGTCCCGCCAATCGCTGCAAAGTACCCGCCCGCCGCCAGCAGCGTCAGCACATAAAAGCTGGGATCGAAACTCAGGTGCGCGTAACTACGTAACTTCGTAATCGCCTTCAACATGGCGAACGCCTGGTGCATGCTCTCCGCGCGGAAGAAAATGTAGCCGATGGATACGGCACAAAACGTTATCCCCCACGAAATCACGGTCGCGGCCACTCCCGTCCACTCAAACCCCACCCGCTTGCGGAACTCCTGCCACTGCCGGTGCAGCACCAGCAAAATGCCGTGATAAATGCCCCACATCATCAGTAACGAAGCTGCCGGATCATCCGGTCTTATATGCCATACTCCGAAAACAAACATCGCGATCACCAGCGACAGATTGCGCCACCACACCGCGCGCCGCATGGTCGCGAGCGGCAGAAATAAAAAATCGCGAATCCAGAACGACAGCGACATGTGCCACCGCGTCCAGAACTCGGAGATCGTCGTCGACAGATACGGCCGGTTAAAGTTCTCCTGCAACTGGATCCCGAACAGCCGCGCCGCGCCGATCACGATGTGGGTGATTCCACAGAAGCTGAAATAGAGCTGGAACCCATACGCGAAGATCATGAACCAAACGTCGGTGCCGCTCAGCCGCGCCGCCGCAGCGCCTGAAGACGTGCTATGGAACGCCGCTTCCACGCCCGTTCCCGTGTAAAGTCCGCCGCCCACCACCATCGCCAGACTCGACATGAAAATCCCAATCGCAATCCGGCGCACTCCAATCCGCAAATCTTCCGCGCTCGCCGACCAGTCCTGACGGAACTGCGGCAGCATGGCCGACATCCGGCAAATCGGTCCCTGCAGCACCGTCGGCCAGAACGACATGTACAGGCAAAACTCCAGCAGCGTCGGGTCCAACTCTTCTTCGCGATACAGTTCCAGCAGATAACTCATCGCCTGGAACGTCCAGAACGAAGCTCCGACGGGAAACAAAATTCGCTTGACCAGCAAAAGCGGCGAACCGTGGTGCGCCACTGTGCCGAGCAACGGCAGGTATTTGAAGAAGCTCAGCAGCGCCAGGTTGAAAAGGATTCCCACCCACAGCCGCCCCGCGCTGATCTTCTTTTTCAGCCATTCGCCCAACGCATAGTTCATCACCGAGCTGAACAACAGCACGACAATCAGCCACGATCCCCAGGTCAGGTAAAAAAGATAGCTGGCGATCAGATACATCACCTGCCGCACGGTGACCGACCGCGTCCGCATGGCCAAGCACCACAGCACCACAATCCCGATTACGTAGGCGATATATTTCGTCGTCATTCCCGATTCACTGTCAACTCGTTCACAGCACAGACATTACGCAGATGCCACCCTGCACCCGCTCCTTTCATGCTCTCGTGGGCATTACGTGTTGTCAACCTATCCAAAGTTCGAGGCTCTCGGAGCTTGAAAAACGTGGTTCCTCGCGCTGCAGACTATGCAACCGATTGCATCCCCCCACGTCCGTGCCATGGTAGTTGGAGTCCTCATCATTTTATAACTTGGATACAATACTGCTCGGAGCCCCGATCCGAAGCTCTTTCGTCATCACCTTTCAATCGAGCCTCCGCAGGCGTTTGCGGGAGCGGGCCATGCTCCTGAATTGATTTCAAAGCCCTGAGGTAAATATGTGTCCCCCAGCTGTCTTCGCTCCAGGCGCGAAAAATATTCTTGATGCCATTCGCCGTCGTGTTGCGGCCCAAACTATCCGTCTATCCCGGATTTCGACCGCGGCCGTTGTTCTCTTCGTCGCTTGCTTCGGTCCCTCCCCGGCTTCGGCTCAGAACGATGTTTTGACTCAGCATAACGACATCGCGCGCACCGGTCAGAACCTGAATGAAACTTTCCTCACGCCTGCGAACGTGAACGTCAATCAATTCGGAAAACTCTTTACCCAGAACGTTGACGGAATCGTCGTCGGACAGCCCTTGTACGCCAGCAATGTTCTGATGGGCGATGGACTCGTGCATAACGTGGTCATCGCCGTGACCCAGAACAATACCGTCTATGCTTTCGATGCCGATACCAACGAAGCGCCAATATGGTCTGTAAGTCTCGACGATGGTGGAACTCCCGATCCCATCTCCGACTACGGCTGCAAGGGAACTGGATTCACCGAAATCGGGATTACCAGCACACCCGTCATCGATTCCGGCAAAACCACCATCTACGTCGTGGCGAAAACATTAAACGGAACCGTCCGCCAGTTCAGCCTGCACGCCCT
>PMSZ01000372.1 GCA_003168235.1 Acidobacteriaceae bacterium | reverse complement strand
GCCCTGGTCGTCGAAGCCGTGGGTCAGTTCGTGGCCAATCACGGCGCCGATGCCGCCAAAGTTCAGAGCATCATCGGCGTGGTTGTCATAAAACGGCGGCTGCAGAATGCCGGCCGGAAAGGTGATGTTGTTCTGCGTCGGGTCGTAGGTCGCGTTCACCGTCATCGGAGGATAGGGCCACTCGCGCTTATCGAGCGCCTTGCCAATCTTGTTTAGCCGGTACTGAAGATCATTTTGATTGGCGCGCTGCGAGTTACCGAGAGCGTCTCCGCGCACGATCTGGAGCGCCGAGTAGTCGCGCCAGGTGTCGGGATAGCCGATGCGGTTGGTGATCGCTTTCAGCTTGATGAGCGCCTGGGCCTTGGTATCGGGGCTCATCCACGGGACGCTCTGAATGTCCTGGCCCAGTGCTTTTTCCAGAGCATTGACCATGGCCAGCGTACGCTCTTTGCCTTCAGCGCCGAAAGTCTGCTGCACGTAAATCTGCCCGACGGCTTCTCCGAGGTCGCCGTTCGTGTAGTCGACACAGCGCTTCCAACGCGGACGCAATTCTTTCGTCCCCTGCAGCGTCTTGGCGAAGAACTCGAAGTTTTCGTTTTCGAACGCCATCGGCAGCGCCGACACACTGGCGTGCGCCACGTGCCAGCGCAAGTACGTCTTCCAGTCTTCGAGAGAGTGCGTGGCAATCACTTCCTGCATGTTCTTGATGAAGTCCGGCTCGATCACGTTGAGCGAATCGAAGCGGGGCGCGCCCACGCCCTCGAAATAAACGTTCCAATCAAATGCCGGGCTCAGGGCCGCCAGTTCCTTGCTGGTCAGCTTGTGATAAATCTTCTGCGGATCGCGGCGGCTGGTCTGATCGAGCGCGCCCTTAGCCAAGGCAGTTTCAATCTCCATGACGGCTTTGGCTTCGGCGTCAGCTTTGCCCTGCTCGTCGCCCAGCAGCACGAACATTTTCGCTACGTGCGCTACGTATTTCTGGCGCAGCTCGACTGATTTCGCATCGTCTTTGAAATAGTAGTCGCGGTCGGGCATGCCCAGTCCACCCTGATCGACTTGCGCGATGATCTGGCTGGCATTCTTGAAGTCCGATCCGGAATCGAAACCGAACAGCACATCGGCGCCCTCGCGATGCAGGCGGACGATTTCCCGTGGCATGTCGGCCTTCGACTTGAGCGCCGCGATGCTGTCGAAATCCGGTTGCAGCGGCCGGATGCCGGCTTTTTCAATGGCAGGTTCGTCCATGCAACTGGCATAGTAGTCGCCGATCTTCTGCTCGTTTGAACTACGGCCCGAACTTCGGCCGGAGCGGTCGACCGACTCCTTTTCGAGAATGTCGCGCACAATGTACTCGCCGCGCTCCGCCAGTTCGTTGAAGCGTCCCCAGCCTGAGCGATCGGCGGGAATCGGATTCTGCGCTGCCCACTTGCTGCACGCATAGGCGTAAAAATTATTGCAGGGGTCGATGTTCTTATCGAGCATGTCGGCGGAGAAGCTCACGTTGGCGGACGGCTTGGCAGTTTCAGTTTTATCCGCTGCCTGGTTCTGGGCCATGGCAGGCACAAGCATGACGAACACGAGCAGTACATTCAGGAGATTACGCATGAGGTCCTCAGATTGAGATCGCGGTCGTTGATCGCTGATCGCCGGTCGTTGGTAGTTGGTAGTTGATTGCTGGTCGCTAGAACACCTTTACGCGGAAGGTCAGATATTTCTTCGGATTCTCGCGGATCGACTTCACCAGTTCCCGCGTCTCGACCAGCATCTGGCTGCTGTTGTTGTAAAGTGCCGGGTCCTTGAACAACATTCCCGCAGTGCCCTCGCCTTTTTCCAGATGATCGGAGAGCGCCGAGAGATTGCCCATCAGCGTCTGCAGGTGCTGGGCGAATACCTCGTCGTGGGTCATTTTGCCGATCGCGCCTTTGCCGGCGTTGATGTCGTCGGTTATCTGGCGGACGTTGGCGATGGTCTTGTTGGCGTTGTCGAATAATTCAGGGTCTTTTAGCAGCTTGCCGGCAGTGCCTTTTCCGGCCTGCAGGTCGTCAACCATCAGGTTGATCTTATCGATGGCGGCAATCGCCTTCTTGTAGGCCTCGTCACTGGTGATCAGCGGGCCGATCGAACCCTTCCCACTCTGGATGTCATCTACCAGTCCCTTGAATTCGGTGACGGTGGCATTGAGCTGGTTATACAAGGCGGGATCGTAAATTACTTTGCCGATCGAGCCCTGCCCGCTTTCGATGAAGGCCATGATTCGATCCACGCGCTTCAACAGAATGTCGATGTTTTCCAGCGTTCCCTGACTGGCGCGGACCACGTCTTGAATGGCGGGCGCGTCATGAGCCGCCAGAACGTCTCCGTCGACTGCTTCTGGCCCCTTGGCGGTCGAACTGTCGATATCGACAAAAGTCTCGCCGAGGATTCCGGCTGTGCTCATCAACGTAACCGAGTCTTTGCGCAGATTGAAGGAGTACTTGGTGTTGACCTTCATCGTGACTTCGACCGGTGTCTGCGGTTTGTCGTGCACGATGTGAATTCCGGTGACATTGCCGATGTCCACGCCTGCCAAACGGACAGGCGCGCCTTCGCGCAGGCCTTGAGCGTTATCGAAAAACGAGCGGATGGTGATCTTGCGGGTAAACCATCCTCCGGTGCCGCTCATCAGGAAAATCAGGAAGCCGAGCGTAATACTGGCGACCAGGACGGTGAGTCCCACGCGGAGCTGCGACCATTTCAGCTGTTTCTGGCTAGGCAAGGTGGTCCGTTAACGACACAACATAATAGCAAACGTCGCGAGATTTCAGGGATTCTTACTTTTCGAGTGAAAAGAGTAGTGGGAAGGGCACAGTGATGGCGCTAAAAGCGAAGCTCCCACGCCTTCGCGGAGGGCGAAGCGTGGGAGCTTTTTCTGGCTAGTGCGACTGGCCTGCGTTTCCCGTTCTAAAGCGCCCGGTTAACGCTGTTCTTTGTCGTTTCCTTTTTTCTCGGCTTTCTGCTGTTTCTGGGCCTTCTTCTGGTCCTGCTTCTGCTGACGATTTTGCTTGGCGTTCTGCCGCGCTTCGCTGTTTCGTCCCTCGTTGTTCTTCGCTTCGTTCTTGGCTTCCTGATTCGCGGGACGGCTCGTCGAACGGTCGTTGTTGCGCTCGACATTGTTGTTATGCTCGGCATTGCGAGCGGGCTCATTCCGCGTTTCCTCACCGGCGCCGCGTTCGCCGCCGGAGGCACGCGCTTCGCTCGGCGACATCTTCGCCGCGTGATACTCTCCACCTGCTTCTCTCGCGGCCACTACCCCGCGTCCCGAGAATTCTCCCGGCCGGCCCGTAGCTGCAATGGCTGGACGCCCGTGATTCTCAGAAGCGAACAACGCCCGGTTCTGGCTGGCGGCATGTTCATGCTCCGTTTGCGAAGCCAACGCTGCCGTATGCTGCTCGCGGCCATAAGCTTCCTCCTGCGGAGTGGGCCGGGCCACGATGCCACCGGGGCCGTTGAAGGCTGTGTGCACGTTATTCACGACGACGGTGCGGTTGTAGACATTCGTGATGTGGGTCACGTCCACGTTCATCACCGCGCGGTTGTAGAAGAAAGCGCCGCCTCTCCATTCGCCGCCAGCGAACCCTACGCCGCCGTAGCCGAAGCCATAATTAATTCCACCGTAGAAACCGACGTGCGGACCCCAATAGCCACCGTGCCATCCATAGAACCCGCCGGCGAACCCCCAGTAGCCGGGCGTCCACAGCATGCCGACTGGCCCAACCACCCACGTGCCGGGGACCCAGTAGTAGCCGCCAGCGTCATTCCACGCCCAATAGCCCGGCGTCCAGAGATAGCCCGCACCGGGGCAGACTGGCTGCGCATACACCGGCAGCGCCGGAGGACCGATGCGCACCGAGATGCCAATCCCGATCTGCGCCTGAGATGCCGTCGAGAGCGACAGCA
>PMSZ01000560.1 GCA_003168235.1 Acidobacteriaceae bacterium | reverse complement strand
GTCGACGTCGACCGGAATCACCAAGTTTGTATCGAGATATCCTTCGTAGCAGTTGAACATGAAATTCGGATGGAGCCAGAAATACCACGCGCGATCGCCGCGCCGGGTGGTGCCGGTTGCCGCATCGTGGTCAGAATTAACCTGGTCAGAATTCACCATGGGACTGGATTGCAGACAATATCGGTCTTCGTTTTCGATGGTGTAGTGCTTGTAATCCAAAACTGAATTCAGTCCTTTGTGTAGGTGGGGGACGTGATAGCCGCCATCGAGATAGTTATCGACAAATACTTTCCAGTTACAGTGGATGTCATAACTGGTCGTGGAGAAATGATGCAGCTTGGCGAGTCCCAACGGAGTGACACGTTTTACGATTCCCGCAAGATACTCGGCCAACGGAACCGCGTTCGGATCGAGATTCACAAAGACAAATTGTTCCCAGGTTTCTACCTTGACCGGGACTAAACCGTTATCTTTACGCTCGAAGTTTTTCACGCCCTCGAACTCGGGCATTCCCTTGAGCGATCCGTCGAGTCCGTAATTCCATCCGTGATAGGGACAATGCAAGATCGAAGCTTGCCCACATGGTTCGGTGACTACGGCCGCGGCGTGGTGACGGCATACATTGTAAAAGGCCCGCAACACACCATCGTTCCCGCGCACCGCGACCAGTGGCTCTCCCGCAACCGTCGCGGCCACAAATTGCCCTGGCTTCGCCCCCTGGTCGAGGCGTCCCATGAACTGCCAGGTTTGCGAAAACACGGTTTGCCGTTCCAGTTCCGCGATCCGTGCATCCACATACCACGCCGCAGGAATCGTCGAAGCTTCGGCCAAGGGTGCGCTCGCGTCGTAACTGGCGACAATCTGCTCCACGGTCATTCCATTCTGCCGGCCGTTCTTCATGACACTTTCTTCCCGCTCGACTGCACTTTATCTGACCCAATGGCCCGCCGCAGCAATTCCACAAATTGCTCGATGCGCGCTTCCTTTTTTTCCGGGACCGCTCCCGATTTGCGAAATAATCCAGGATCCAACTCTTCAGTCAGCAGCGCATCCTGAAAACGGTCCATGGTCCATTCCAGAATCGAGCCGATCATGTCGACATCGAGATCGGAGCGCAAGTCTCCCCGTTTTGCGCCGAAGGCTACAAACTCGCGCCATCCATAGGGATCTTCTTCCATGAGGAAGCGATTGATTTCACGCCGAAGGGACAGATCGGTTCCGTAGTTACCCACGAGATAGATTCGGTAAGACGACCAGTTGTCGCGAACCATATGCTCGGTGCGGCCCAACCAATAGCGCAGTATCCCAAAAAAACCACGCTCCAGCGCGCCTGACGGGGCCTGCATATATTTCGGGAAGGACTTGACCGCTTTCTTATAGGACTCGAAGAACAGTCCATCTTTGCTTTTGAAGTGTTGAAACACCGAACCTTTGGCGATACCCAACTGACTGGCGATATCCTCGACCCGCGCCGCGCTATAGCCGCGCTCGGCAAAATGGCGGATTGCCACATCGACTATCTGCGTCCGCTTCGCTTCCGAACGAGGACGAGGTTTACCTCCGCGCCGGATCTGCATCGGCCTCGCCAGACTGCTGGTAATTCCTTCCATGGCCCAACTCCTCCCAGGGTTCTTGACTTGTGGTCAACGCACGATACAACATCGGGAAACCAATATTCAATGGCTCTTTCAAGGGATTGAGGCGAATTTTTCAAGTGGCGCTGTCGTTTCATTGACCGTGGGTCATGGACGTGATTTTACTAAAGGTTGAGCCAGAGGGGGTGCTCTCTCGCGATGCTAGTCATGGGAGCAAAGCTGGACTATAAATATTTTCTACAGGAAATTACGTTTATTGAAGGGGTTCCGAATGTCCGAGACGGTTCAGCAATATACGCAGCGGATCCTGGACCACGCTGAGGGACTCGACCCGATCAAGGTTCAATCGGCGACGCCGAAGAAACTGGCCCGGCTGGTAAGAGGAGCTTCCCCGGCCAAACTACGCAAGCGTCCTGCGCCTGAAAAATGGTCGGTCGCGGAGATCCTGTCCCATTTGGCGGACGTTGAGATTGTTATCGGCTGGCGCATGCGCTCTATTCTGGGAGCGCCGGGAACGGAGGTCCAAGCCTACGATCAGGATGCCTGGGTCGTCAGCGGACACTACGAAAAGCGCGATGTCGGTAAATCCATTGAGCTGCAGCGGGTATTGCGCGAAGCCAATCTCGCGCTCCTGAAAACACTTTCTCGGGAACAGTGGAAGCAATTCGGTCAACATTCCGAGCGCGGCCAGGAATCAATCGAGCACATCGTGCGCATGGTCGCGGGACACGACCTGAATCATATCGGCCAGATCGAACGTATTCTGAAACCGGGAAAAACGGGCTGAACGGGGCGTATGAGTTACCGAATTGCAAATTGTGTAATTTCCAATTGCCTCAGGAACTGCCAATCCATATTCCCACTGCCAGCACGAGAACTCCTCCGGTCACCACCTGAAACGCGGCCGACAACAGAGGAGTATCCATATAGCGATTCCGGATCCACGCAATTACAGCCAGTTCCATCGCCGCGACAATCACGGCGGCGACGAAGGCGACATGAAAGTCTCGAACCAGGAATGGCAAGGTGTGTCCCATCCCACCTGCCGCCGTCATCAATCCTGTAACCGCGCCGCGCAGCACAGGACGCCCGCGTCCCGTCATCGAACCGTCGTCCGATAGCGCTTCGGTAAAGGCCATGGAGATTCCCGCGCCGATCGATGCCGCAAGGCCGACCAGAAGCGCGTCATGGCTT
>PMSZ01000540.1 GCA_003168235.1 Acidobacteriaceae bacterium | reverse complement strand
TCGGCGCGCCTTCCGCAGCACGATCCGGGTGGAATTGGGGCGCCGTGCGGGCAGGTCAGGGGATGATTGAGGAAAGTGCAGATCTTGTCGGTGGCTTCGGGCGAGAGGATGTGCTCGAACTTGCAAGCCTGCTGCTCGATTTCGGTTTCGCTATCCATGGCGAGAGAATCGGTGAAGAGGCGCTCGGCGAGACGGTGACGGCGGACGATGTCGGCGGCGCGCTGGTGGCCTCGCTGGGTGAGCTCGACGATGGCGGAGCCGTCACCGGTCGAAACTCCGGTCGGTTTCAGCGCGTCGTGGCAAGGATTAATGAAGGGTTTGTGCTGGTGAGCTTCCGGCGGATGCGGGCGGCTCGTGACCAGTCCCATGGCCGCCATTTTTTCTACGGCGATGGAGACAGGCAAAGCGCCGTGAACTTCCATTTGTCCGATTTCGGCCAGCTGCCCGTGCTCTTCGAGCGCGAATAGTTCTTCCAGAACTTCGTCGAACTGCTCTTCGTCGGCCATGGCAAAGACTTCCTGCGCGGCGACTTTGCCGTGATGCAGTTCGATGCGACGGTCGGCCAAACGCGCGACAACCGGATCGTGCGTGACCATGACGATGGTGCGTCCCTGCTGGTGGAGTTCGCGCAACAGGCGCAGAACAATTTCTTCGTTTATGGCATCGAGGTTGCCGGTAGGCTCGTCAGCGAGCACGATTTTCGGATCGTTGATGAGGGCGCGCGCGATGCAAACGCGCTGCTGCTCGCCTCCGGAAAGCTGCGATGGCAGGTGGGCGGCGCGATCTTTGAGTCCGACGCGATCGAGGGCTTCGAGCGCTTCTTTTTCATCGGTCATGCTGTGGAAGTATTGCGCGAGCATGACATTTTCAACGGCCGTGAGATAGGGAATCATGTGGAACTGCTGAAAGATGAAGCCGATGGTTTCGGCGCGAACCTGGCTGAGTTCGGAAGCGCCAAGCTGCGCGATGTTTTGTCCGTCAAGCCAGATTTCGCCGCTGGTCGGGCGGTCGAGGCATCCGATGAGGTTGACCAATGTGCTTTTGCCCGAGCCCGAGGGGCCCATCATCGCGACCCACTCGCCGGGCGCGATGGAGAGAGAAATATCGTCCAGCGCCTTGATGAGGCTCGATCCGCCGCTGACCTCGTCCGCTCGGGCGGGATAACTTTTGCTGACACCGTTGAGCCGAATCATCCTGTTTCTTAAACTACTCTCCCTTCAGAATCATAGCCGGTTGCACACGTCGCAGCATAGCCATCGGCAGAATAGCCGAGATGAGCGCCACGATGGTACAGCCGGAAAGCACATAGGGAAACACGCTGAAGCGCGGGATGACGGGGGCGTGGAAGTTGACACGTCCGATCCAGGCGGCGATGCCGATGCCGATGCAGAAGCCGAGAATAGCGCCGACGATGCCGACGGCGGCGGCTTCGGCGGCGAAGAATCCGTTGACCAGACGTTCGGACGCGCCGAGGGCTTTCATGATGGCGAAGTCGCGGCGGCGGTCGAAGACCCATCCCATGAGCGTGGCCAGTACACAGAGAGCGGAGGTGAGAACGATCAGTACGGCTGAGGCGTAGAGGGTGGCGCGAGTTTTATTCAGTACGTTGGCTTCGCCTTCCATAATCTGGCGGACGGGTCGAATGTCGGCGGAGGGCAGCAGCTCGGCGAGTTGCCGAATCGACGCCGCAACCTCCGCGGCAGTTCCAGTGGCGGCGAGTTCGATGGTGGTGGGAGCCACGCCGGTCCAGTTCTGAAATTCAGACTGATCGATATAAATGCGGCTGTCTTCGCCCGCGCCGGTTTGGAGCATGCCTGCTGTGCTGAGATGAATGGTCTTACCATGAAATGCTAAGTCGAACGGTTGACGGTTGGGCGCGACCACCGTGGCAGCGCGCACGCCGACGAGAGCCTCGCTGGGGATAGCCGGAGCTGAGGTGGGGTTCTCCACTAAGTAGGCAAGCTCTTGTGGGGCAGGCCAGTGGTTCACCTTCCACCAGTGGTTCAGTTCTCGCGCTCGAGCAAAATCAGTGCCGACGACCACCACTGATTGTCCATCTTGGGTGCGCGCGACGGCATAGGAAAAAGGGACAGCCAGCGTTTTCGCGCCGAGAACCGACTCTACTTTTGCCAGTGCGTCGTCGGGCAGTGACTGTCCGTCTTTGGCTACGATGACGACGTTGGATCCGTAATTTCGAAATTCGCTGCGGAGTTTGGCTTGCACATCGACATAGAGATTCATCATCGCGGTAGCAACTGCTGCGGCGACGATCATCGCGAGCAACGCGGAAGCGGCACGCCTGCGGCGAAGCAGGGCAGCGCGCAGAAGCATGCGCATGAACATGGAAGTATGCGGAGCGGAAGCACGTCGATCGGCAACTTCGCGCGCAGAGTGCGAGTTCCCACCCAAGCCAACACCGGGCTTGAGTGGGGCACCCTCATGATTCAAGAGATGGGACCCCGCGCTCATGCTTCACCTCGCAGGGCGAAGACGGGATCGAATTTCACGGCGCGGCGAATGGCTGCGGCGCTTCCGGCAAAAGTCACAAGCACAGCGATGGCAAGGATGACGGGGAAAAGCACGGGATCGATGGAAATCGGCGAGGCAAAGATCGAGCGACCGATCTGGCGCGCGAGGAGCGCTCCAGCAGAGAATCCGGCAACGCCTCCGGCGAGCGCGAGCAGGAGCGCCTCCGCGAAGAAGATCGCGGAGACGGCGAAATTGCCCGCGCCGAGGGCCTTCATCAAGCCGACTTCGACGCGGCGTTCATAAATGGCCGTGGCCATGGCTGCCGAAACCGCCAACGCCGAAGCGAAAAGCGCGGCAAAGGTGATCAGCAGCATGAGTCCTTTGATGCGTGAGAGCACCGTGCCTTCGTTTTGCGCGACCTGGCGGATCTGCTCGGCGTGCGAATGAGGAATGGCTTCCTGCAACTGATAGGCGATCGATTCCACGTAGGGCGAGCAATACCAGCGATCGTAAACCTCGGGAGTCATGGTCCTGGGATCGCGCGCCGAGAGCGCGTCGGGCGGCTTAGTCATTGCACTGACGTACACGCGGCGGATGGCGCCGGGTTTGCCGAGAATCTGCTGAGCGACGGCGAGCGGCGCGACGATCTGGTCGTCTTCAGTTCCTCCGGTGGAGAGGATGCCGGAGACGGAGAGTTCGCGGCCAGAAACATCGAGCGTGTCGCCGGGCTTCTTATTCAACCTTGCCGCGAGACGCTCACCGATGAGGATATTTTGAGAATTGTCATTGGGCCAGCCGCAACCTGGGGAGTCTTTTGCGTTTCCTTTTGCATTTGCGCACGAGACCTTCCACCAGGGATGCGTGATTCGAACTCCGGTGGTGAATTGCTCTTTGCCGAAGTTGAGCTGTTTATTGAAGTAGGTGCCGAGCAGCGTGACTTGCTTCGAGCTGTTGGGAATGGTCACTGTGACCGGCAGCATCGGCGAGAATCCGATGATGTTGTTATGCCAGAAGGTGCCGCGAATCTTGGGCAAATCGGCTTCGTTCAGGAATGCGCCGTCGCTTGGCGGTTTCAGGTTAACGCCTCCGACTTCTACGTCAAGCGTATCCTCCTGCGGAGTGACGAGCAGGTTCGCGCCGTAGCTGCGGAGCTCGCGGTTGATTTTGTCGCCGATATCAGTGGCGACGGCAATCATGGCGGTGGCCACGGCCACGCCCAGCGTAATCGCGATTCCGGCGAGCAGCTTACGGCGCGCCTGGTGGCGAAACGATTCGTAGACGATGCGGGGAAACATTCTTATTTTTGCTCGAAGTAGCGCCGTCCGGCTGCGATGTCGGCCTCGGAGACGATGACGGCGTCGCCGGTGACCTGCGCTTTCAACGGAAGCGGATTGCAGCCGCCGGACATGCCGATCGATTGCAAGTTCAAGGGCGAGGCGCAATTCTTGCAGATCACCGACGTTTTGTTTTTGTAGAACCCGACGCCTCCGCAGATTTGGCAAGCGTCAAACAAGGTCGCGATCTTGCCATCCGGCTTCTGGTAGAGCCAGAAGCGGATTTCAACTCCGCCTTCATTGGCTTCGAAGCGGTGCAGCTCACCGTCGTAGACGGTCTTCACCGGGATGGAAACCTTGCCATCGACAAACGTGACCTCGGTTGCCGGGGAAAGGGCGCTGGCGCTTTTCTCATAGATGAAGCTGGCGGTGATCATGACGATGAAGAGGAACGAAAAACTGTACACCGATGCCATCCAGAGGCGCTCACGGCGTGCCGTCCAAAGGGCTTTGCGGCGGGCGGCGCCAGCCGGCGGCAAGGCGACTGGTTGACGGCTTTTCAGTTCAAACAACACCATCAGCGCTGCCAGCGCGAGAATGGTGATGAAAAAGAAAAGATCGTTGCGGACGATGGGTCCGATGATGGCCATTTCCCGCCGCGAAGAGGGAAGTACGCCATTTTCTGAGAGCTCGTGCAATCCGGAAATTACGAGTTGCGCGGCCACCAGGAAGAGAATCGCGGTGGTGACCTTGAAGAATTTCTGCAGGTTGATCTTAACGCTGCCCTTGACGAACATGACGCCAAACAGAATCGCGGCGGCGATGCCGGTCACGGTACCGATAAAGCTGGTCAGTTGGCTCGAGTTCAGGGTTACGGCAGAGAGAATCAGGACGGTTTCCGCGCCCTCACGCAGCACCATTAGAAAAATGAAAAGAAAAAGGCCGAGCTTTGTTTTGCCTACCCCAGTTAGGGCCGCTCCGGTTTCGGCTATCCCTGCGCCGCCGGCTAACAGGCCGACTTTGCCTTCAATTTCGCCTTTGAGCTTGCGGCCGGTCTTCATCATGAAGACGATCATGGTGACAACGAAAACGGCGGCCACCAGCATGACCCAGCCTTCAAAAATATCTTCGTTCAGGTTGAAGCGGGAAAGAACGACTGCCATGCCGATGGATGCGACAAACGCCGAAGCCAGGGCAGCGTAGACCGTTTTACGGAGATCGTTGCGGCCGATTTTGGCCAGATAGGCGAGCGTGATGCCGACGATCAGAGCCGCTTCGACGCCTTCACGAAGCGTAACGATGAATGCCTGGAGCATGGAAAACAGTCACTTTCTAATTGAAAATGAAATTCAATTTCAATATCTACAGGATACGGTTTCAAGCAGGTGAGGTCAACGCAGAGAATCAGGGACCGCTGCGATTTACATCCCACGGGGAAATGGTGCATTGAATGGGGGCGCGGCGGCGCGGCCGGGTTAGTGGTGCGTCTGGTTGACGGTGTTCTTAATTGGAATACCTGCTAACAAACCAGTTAATTTAACAACAGTTAGTTTCCGGATTACCCATCACTCGGGCGCAACTGTCGAGGTTGTCAGCCTTCTCCCCTTTTTGCTTGTTTATATTAACTGTGGTTAACTATTGAGAATCATCTCTGGTTAATAGTTAAGAGCAGTGGCATTCGCCACTTCAGGGGCAGAGACGTGGGGTATTCATGGCGCGGGCAGCGAACTTTGCTTTTCTTGTATTGACGGTGGCCTGTCTTCTTCCGGCGAAAGCGCTGGCACAAGGGGAAACCACGAGTGCCATCGTTGGCCAAGTGCGAGACACAACCGACGCAGTTGTGCCGGGCGCCATCGTGACGATCACGAATCACGAGACCGGCCTGAAGCGCAGTGCCCGAACCGATGACGCAGGACGGTTCAACTTTCCACAGCTAAAGCCGGGCACGTATTCGGTTAAGGCAGAAGCGCAGGGCTTCTCTCCGGGGCAAAATGACAACGTCATTTCTGGCCTGGGCCAGAAGCAAACGGTGGATTTCACGCTCAGAGTGGCGCGGTCCAATGAGGCGGTTGAGGTAAGCAGTGAAGCACCGCTCATCAACCCGGAAAATGCGAACACATCCACGACCCTGAGCGCACCTGCACTGGAGGACTTGCCGAATCCGGGAGGCGACCTGACCTACCCTCTGCAATTTGCCCCTGGGGCTCTGATCAATACGGCGGGAAGCAGTAACGATTTTGTTGGCAGCAGCAACGGCTACGGCAACGTTGAGTTCAACGGACTCCCCGCTCTCTCCAATGGCTACATCGTGGACGGGTTGGAAACGAACGACCCGCTCACCAATCTCAACAGCGGCCTCTCAACCAACCTCGTACTGGGATTGAATTCGATTTCGGAAGTGACCGTCAACACACTTTCCTATTCCGTGGACCAAGGACGGTATGGTGCATCCCAAGTCGACTATGTCACCAAGTCCGGCACGAATCGGTTCCACGGGAACCTCTATGAGCTGTGGAATGGTTCGCTACTGAATGCGGCGGACTACTTCACCAATGCGACTCCGGGGAATCACAAGCCTGGATCGACCGTAAATCACTTTGGAGGTAGTGTGGGTGGCCCGGCTGTCCACGACAAGTTGTTTTTCTTTTTCGACAGCGAGTGGGTCCGGATCGCACTGCCCATCGTCACGCCCACGACTGTTCCCAGTGCGGGATTCCAACAATACGTGCTGCAACAACTTCCTTCTGCCTCAGTCCCGTTTTATCAACAGATGTTTTCCCTGTATGAAAACACCAACGGCACACCGACCCCGATACTTGGATGCCCGCTCGGCACCGCCGGAGATGGTTGCGCGAACCGGCAGAGCGTCTCACATTCCAGCGACGATCATGAACAGGTGCAGACGGTGCGTGTCGACTACAACGTCAACGAGAAAGATACGGTCTGGTTTCGTTTTCAGTCGGACACCGGGCTGCAAGCCGCGTACACGGACCCCATCAATCCAGTGTTCGATGCGTTTTCGCCGCAGCCTCTCTGTTCTTTCGCGGCAGGACAGACACACGTCTTCTCGCAGAACCTGGTGAACTACTTCAATCCGGCGTTCTCCTGGTACAAGAGCCTGTTCGGGCCAAGCAACCTGCAGCAGACACTTTCGGCATTTCCGATTGTGTTACAGGGCACCGGCGCGAATGCCTTCACGCCAATGGGAGGGCTCGACAACACCTGGATTCAAGGCCGGCGCGCATCGCGGTTTTTCATCAACGACAACCTCGCCTGGAGTCGCGGCGCTCATGAACTGCGGTTCGGAACCAATACTCGTATCTTCCGCCTGAACGACTACGACTTTGGGGAAGGCACAGTTCCAACGGTGACCTACGCGAATCTGCAGCAATTCATCAGCGGAGTAGCGAACACCGCGTCGCAGACATTCCCTTCGAACGCAAATGAACCGTTCAACTTTCTCAATCTCGATGTCTACGCGCAAGATACCTGGAAAGTGACTCGCACCCTAACCTGGACGTTCGGTCTGCGTGACACATTTAATTCCAATCCGCTGAATCCTCATGATCGAGTCGCCCGTCTTCGCGGTTCCTTCAGTTCCATCTCGCATGATGTCAATCAACCGCTCGATGAGGCCATCCAGACTCATCTCGGCAATCTTTTCTCGTCTACACCAACAGCGATCCTGCAACCAAGAACGGCGATTGCGTGGCAGTTCGAGCCGAAATCTGTGCTCCGGACAGGCTTCGGGATTTTCAGCGACATCTTGCCGGGCACGGTGGCCGACCTGATCGGCACGAACCCTCCCTACGACAAGACGTTTCTGGGAGGAGTGCTGGGCACCGTTGGCGGCACGGCCGTCGCGCCAGGGGCCCCCAACAGCGCAGTCGATGCAACTATGGCGGCAAATCAGGCTTTTACCTCGGGATTTCCCCAGGGACAACTTTCGTGCGCATCTCCACAGTCAAGTCCCGCAAGTTGTCTTCCACCGGTTGCGATCACGGCCGTCCCGGATGGCAAACTCCACGCGCCTTACTTCATGGAGTGGAGCCTGGGAATGGAACATCAATTCGGAACGACGGCTAGTGTGCAAGCGCAGTACGTAGGAACGCGGGCCGTGAATCAACCGTACTCGACCCAAGTCAACGGCTACCAAACCGTCTGTCAGGGCTGTTTTGCTCCGTTCCCCTACATGCAGCCGACCGATGCACGATTCGGCGCGGTGACGCAGTTCTCCACCGGCGCGAACAGCCATTACGACGGTCTTCAACTGACCGCGATGAAACGGCTCGGCCATGGTCTGCAAGGACAGGTCAACTACACCTGGAGCCATTGCATGGATACGGTCTCGAACGGAGGGTTCCTTCCGTTTTCCGCAGGAGGGATTCTCTCACCTTTGCCGGGAGACCTGGCGCGCGACTATGGTCCTTGCGACTATGACATCCGGCACAATCTCAACGCACAGTATGTTTATCAGCTGCCGGTCAAAGTGCGCAGTCATTCGCTGGGTTACGCGCTGAACGGCTGGCAGATTTCCGGAACGGCGTTTTGGCACAGCGGAGTTCCGTTCTCGGTCTTGAGCACGCCTTACTCGGCAAGCGGAAACGGAATCGTGCAGGGCAGCGGGCCGCAGTTCGCCAGTGTGGTTCCTGGCGTTCCACTGTATGACCATCATCCGATTCCCGGCGTAACGCAGGCAGGAACATTGCAGTGGCTCAATCCGGACGCATTTGTATCGGCGGTCGATCCCAGTACAGGGCAGTGCAATGGCGGCGACAGCGCGCAGAATTGCCAATTCGGAAACCTCGGCCGTAATGCCTTGCGTGGTCCTGATTTTCTCTGGAGCGACTTCTACCTGACAAAATGGTTTCTCTTGAGCGAGCACGTAAAGCTGCGGTTTGAGGGGCAGTTCTTTAATGTGTTCAACCATCCGAATTTTGCGCTTCCGAGCATGGTGCAGGCTGGCATTCCGGGAAACCCTTCCACGCAGAGTGGATTTGGAGCGCTCACGTCCACAACCTCTCCGCCAACTGGCTTGCTAGGCGTCGGGCTGGGTGGCGATAGCAGTCCACGAATGATCGCCTTCCAGGCGCGGGTGGAGTTCTGAGCGCACACGGCGATGGTTGGTCGGCAATCCGGCAGTCATCTGTCGGTTGGCGATAAATTGCTATTTCAACCGATTGAGAACGCCAGCCTGTTTCGGTGGTTGTTGTTTCTGCGTCAGATGATCCGCAGAAATTTCTTTGCGGGCGCGAGTTCGGGGAAGAGTTTTTCTTCTTCCTGGAATTCGCGGGAGTGCACACATCGTCTGCTCCCCCGTAATTTGACCGGGTGCTTCAGGTGCAGCATCTCGTGGTAGAGGATGTATTCGACGGCGTAGCGTGGGACGCGCGGATGATCGAAGACGCGGCTGATGACGATGGCGTTGTGCGCGGGATCATAGTGGCCGAGACTGCTGCGGGCGTGGTTCTGACTCCAGGTGAGTTGGGGGCGGCCGAGGAGTCCGTGGAAGAAGCGGCGGTTGAGGTCGTCGAAGATTTCTTCGAGATGGTAATGATGTCCGCTGGCGGAGCGGATGTGCTTGCGTCCGCGCATTTGGCGGACCAACCGCGCCTTGGCGGATATGTCGTGGCTGGCGATATAGCGGCGATAACGGGCGCTATGGGTGCGATCGACCGGCTGGCGATAGAGTTTTGCCAGCAGGATGTGTGCGATGGCATGCAGCACGGCTTCAGGAGCGCCTTCCAGCAAGTCTGAGAGGCGGGCGTAGATCTCTCCGTCGCGCAGTCGAATGGTGTTGTTGATGGAGACAAAAGGATAAAACCGGACCTGCATCGGCGGCGCAGGCGCGCGCGGGCGCAGTTCGCGATACGCCTCATGAAAGATTTCGCTGAGTTTTGCGGGCACCTTGAGGGAAGAGTAGCACGGAGATGCAGTTGCCACTATTCAGTCAGCAAAATCAGTAGCCAGTAAAGTCAGTGGTCAGTAAAACAGCGGCGGGTTTACTTCTGCTTCTTTTTTTTCTTCATGTACTCCTCGACCTCGGTCGCCGTTTTGCGGTGGTCATCGGCGCTGGAGTCGACGGTATCGAGTGCGTCGGTCAAAGTAAATTCGTATTGTTTTGCTTCTTCGGCATTCGTGTTCGCGGAGTCTTTCAGCGCGCGCAGGTTTGACTGGAATTCGGTGTCAGCTTCAATGATCGCTTTCAGCGGCTTGCGGATATCGTTTTTGCGGCCGACATACATTTCGATGTTGTCGTTGAGCTCGTCGTAAACGGCGAGGAAATCTTCGAGCATATCGTGGGTCTGCAGGGCGCGGTCTGTGGTCTTGGGATTGCTGCGCATTTGTACAAGTTTTGTCATGCGATCCCGGGAAAACTGCACGTAAAGCTTTAAGCGCTCGTCGGGATCGAGCATGGCATCGCGCAGTTGGTCGATCTCAAGGGGATTAAGCGGGTCGCGGCGTTTCTGCGCGCATAGAGGATGGCAAACCTGAAGCGCAAACGCCAAAGCGAATGCGACTCGCCAGCGCCATGGGATATTCCTGATCACGGCTTCTCCTTTTTCTTTTCCTCTTTTTTTTCATCCTTGGCGAACATTTCCTGAAGCAACACGGTGCGGACATCTTCGAGACGGCGGATGGCCTGGTCGACCGGAGCCTGGTCGTCGAAGCCGAGAGTGCGCTTGATGTCGCGCAGCTTGTCGGCCATTTTCCGAGTATCGATTTCAACATTCTTAATGCGCTTCTTGGTCTGCAGGGCGGCGTCGCGGGCTTTCTCACAGTAGCTCACGACTTCGTCGACATTGGCACGGGCCTCGTCAACTTTGCCGTCCCGGTAAAGGTCATCCGCTGTACGCAGGTCCCGCTGCGCAATCTGGACGGCAAGCTGAGGCTGCTCTTCCGGAGGAGCATTGGCGAAGCGTAACTTCAGCTCGGCCAGAGATTGCTCCTTTGCGGCGCAATGGAGGACGGTGAGCGCGAACAGCAAAGCGGTAACGGCCAGCCGTCGTGGGGTCAGTCGTCGCGGGGCGCGTTCTGGCATGGCCGTTAGTGTTTCTTTGGCTCAATAGCGATCAGGCGGTGGGTTGCCTGCCACTCCTGATCAGGATACTTTCCATTCGCAACTTCCAGAAAATGATGATAGTCGAGGGAAGCCTGTTTGTAGTCGTGCATGTGGTCGTAGGCGGAGGCGCGAACAAAAAAACAGATCGGCGGCATATCCGCATTCAGTAAGGCTCGCCCGTTCAGGGCTCGGATGGCGAGATCGTAGTTCTTGTTTTCGCTGGCGGCAAATGCCAGATCGACATAGACGTCTGGCGAGTCGCGCTTCAGCCGGAGTGCAGTCAAGAATTCCTGCTGCGCTTCGGGAAACTTTTTCTGCAGCAGCAGCGCTCTTCCCAACCCGCGGTGTACTTCAGCATCATTCGGCTGCGCCTTAGCCAAGGCGCGAAACGCGGTTTCTGCGAGATCATTCTTTCCCGCGCTGGCGTAGAAGTCGGCAATCTCGCGCTGGGCGGCGGCGTCGGCTGGTGAGATTTTCAGGGCCGCCTGGAACTCCGCGATGGCGTCGTCTTTCTTGCCCTCCGCGGCCAGCACGCGCCCGAGCTGAAGATGAATGGTGGCGGCTTCGGAATTGGAATTGGAGTGGTCGGCAGCCAGTTTTCGCAGAAGGGGTTCGGCGTCGGCGAGGCGTCCCGACTTCATGTAGATATTGGTGAGGCCGATTGCTGCTTGGGTAAGTCGCGGGTCGGTGATCTGCGAAGCGTTGATCTGCGAAGCGTCGGACGATTTCGGGTCCGCAGATTTTGGGTCTAGCGCCAACACCAGCTTGTATTCCGCCTCGGCGTCGGCGAACTCTTTTCGCTGTTCGTGCAACAACCCGGACGAGAGATGAGGTTCGGGGTCCTTCGGCATGAGATCGGCGGCTTTGCGGTAAGCCTGGAACGCGTCCCCCGCCTTTTTGTCTTCGAGCAGATGAGCCAGCGCGAGCCAGGCACGGGCTTGACCTTCTTCGACGTTGGCGGTCGGTTTTAGAGTGGTAGCGGCGCGCAGAAATTGTTCAGCATCAGGATTATTCGCACGCACGAGCATTAGTCCGAGGTTGAGGTTCGATTCAAAAACGTCGGGTTTGGCTGCCACTGATTTGCGGTATGCGGCGATCGATTCGTCCGGCCGTTCTAGCCGGTTCAGAGTGAACCCCATGTCGAACCAGGCTTGAAAATTGTTCGGATCTTTGTCGAGGGCTTTTTTCAGCAGTGTTTCCGCGCCGGCAAAATTGCCTTTTTGAATCGCGTCTTCGGCCTGAGCAATTTCCGGAGGCGTGTCGTCGATGGCTTCTTTGTAGTGGCGAATGGTGGTGTGGGTTTGCGCGAGGCCGCAGGCGGCTAGGGTAAGCAGCAGAATCGCGTTTGCCAAGGGGCGGTTCATGCGTTGTTCGTCGTCTTTCTTTGCGGCGCGGCCGGGCGCGGCTGCCGGGCGCTCCACTTGCATTCTATCGATCTTGTATTCTATCGATCAGCGCGGCGCACGCCGTTCCCATTCAAGACCCGCTTCAGATAATGACCGGTGTATGAGTTCTCCAACTCAGCAATTGCTTCGGGAGGACCTGAGCCGACGAGATTTCCGCCGCGATCTCCGCCCTCGGGACCAAGATCGATGACCCAGTCGGCAGTCTTTATAACTTCCAGATTGTGCTCGATGACGACGATCGAGCCTCCNNGTGGGCTCGTCGAAAATGTAGAGCATGCGGCGTTTGCGTTTGGGAGAATCGCCACATTCGCCGTTGCGGCTGGTGGGCCGAGCTCCGGGCTGCAGATGCGCGGCCAGTTTCATGCGCTGCGCTTCTCCGCCGGATAGGGTGGTCGCCGACTGCCCCAGGCGCAGGTAGCCCAGTCCAACTTCGTCGAGCACGCGCAGCTTTTCGGTGAGGCGCGGAACTTCGGCAAAGAACTTGAGCGCTTCGCGAATGGTCAGATTCAGCACGTCATGAATGTTCTTGCCCTTGTAGAGGATTTCGAGCACCTGAGGTTTGTAGCGCGTGCCTTTGCATTCGTCGCAGATCAGTTCGACGTCGGAGAGAAACTGCATTTCGACGGTGACGGTGCCATCGCCCTGGCAGTTTTCGCAGCGCCCGCCGGGCACGTTGAAGGAAAAATGTCCGGCAGGGAAGCCGCGCTTCTTGGCTTCAGGCAGCGAGGCAAACAGTTCGCGAATGATGTCGAACGCCTTGATATAAGTGACCGGATTGGAGCGCGGCGTCCGCCCGATCGGCGATTGATCGACCAGCACGACCTCGTCGAGATAATCGTCGCCTTCGATGCTGTCCCACAGCACAGCGGCGGTTGCGCCGGTTGTCTGCCGCTTTGCCACAGCCAAGGCCTGATAGAGCACATCGTGCAGCAACGACGATTTTCCCGATCCCGAGACGCCGGTAATCGCTACCAGCATGTTGAGAGGGATTTCCAGATCGATGCGCTTCAAATTGTGGGCCCGGGCCCCTGTGATACGCAGGTTGTGCTTTCCCGGTTGCCGGCGCTTCGCCGGAATTTGAATGTGAAGTTCATCGGCGAGGTATCGGCCGGTGAGAGAGTGCGGCATCTTCAGAAGCTCGGCGTAAGTCCCTGCGCCCACAACTTTCCCACCGTTTTCTCCCGCACCGGGACCGAGATCGAGAATGCGGTCGGCGGCGCGCATTATGTCGGGATCGTGCTCGACCACCAGGATCGTATTTCCGAGATCACGCAGGTCGTGAAGGATCTTGATGAGCCGGTGGGTGTCACGGCTGTGGAGTCCGATCGAAGGTTCATCGAGCACGTAGAGAGTGCCCACGAGACGCGAACCGAGAGACGTCGCCAACTGAATGCGCTGCGCTTCGCCTCCCGAGAGCGTTGAGGCGAGACGATCGAGCGTGAGGTACTCGAGCCCAACTTCATTCAGAAAACGCAGACGCTCCCGAAGTTCGACGAGCAGTCTTTCGGCAATCGCAGCTTGTTGCGGCGTGAGTGTCAATTCGTCGAAGAAGCGCGCAGCTTGTTCGACGGTCATGCTGCAAACCTGGGAAATATTCTTACCGTTGATTCTTACTTGGCGCGCCTCCGCGCGCAGGCGCGTCCCGCCGCACGTCGAGCATAGCGAATATCCACGATAGCGGCTGAGAAACACGCGAACGTGCAGCTTGTATTTCTTCCGCTCCAAGTGCAGGAAAAATCCGCGCACACCAGCGAACCCGCGACCACCATCGACGACCAGCGCTTGATGGTCGGCGCTGAGTTCGTACCATGGAACATCCAAGGGAATCCCAACCTGCCGCGCGAACCGTTTGAATTCGGTAAACAGGGGACGATACTTCGGTTTTGTCCACGGCTCGACCGCGCCTTCATTCAGAGTTTTGCCCTTGTCGGGAATGACGAGATCGAGATCGAAATCGATGGTATTGCCAAAGCCCTGGCATCGCGGACAAGCTCCATAGGGATTGTTGAACGAAAACAAGCGCGGCTCGGGCTCGTCGTAACGGCTGAGGTCGTTCTTGCATTCGAAGCGCTGCGAAAAGCGAAATCGCTGCGAGGCGCTGGTCTGGGCGTTGGCGTGTGCATTGGTCTGGCCGTCGTCGCTGCGTGGCGCGGTTTCGAAAATGACTTCGCCCGCTTCGCGATAGCCGATCTCGACTGCATCCACGATGCGCGAGCGCTGATCGGCCGAGACGACCAGGCGATCTACCAACCCAAACAGGGGCTCAGAGAAGTCGACATCCAACAGCGATTCAGGAGTGGAGAACTCGAACACCCGCCCTTTCTGAAACAGCCGGTTGAAGCCGCGCTTGCGCAGATCGAACAGCCGCGTCCTCATGGCATCGGAGATCGTTTCGTACGATAAACGCGATTCAGAGGGCTTTTTCTTACTGCGAGGCTTCTTCGTGGATTTCTCATCCGGCACCGCCGGCGCATCAGTGCTCGCCTGGATGGGAAACAATACATTCAGCCGCGTGCCTTCGTCCAGGGCCAGCAGGCGCTCCGCGACTTCATCCACCGTATCTTTTTTTACTTCCTGGCCGCACAGCAGGCAATACGTGCGTCCCACGCGGGCGAAAAGCAGTCGCAGGTAATCGAAAATTTCAGTGGCTGTTGCGACCGTTGACCGCGGATTACGCGTGGAGTTCTTCTGCTTGATGGCGACGGCGGGCGCTATTCCATCGATTTCGTCGACATCCGGCTTCTCAATTCGTTCCAGAAATTGCCGCGCATAGGCGGAGAGCGACTCTACGTATCGGCGCTGTCCTTCGGCGTAGATTGTGTCGAAGGCGAGCGAGGACT
>PMSZ01000159.1 GCA_003168235.1 Acidobacteriaceae bacterium | reverse complement strand
AAGTAACCAGCACGCGCGCCCCACTCGCCCCGATCGGATGCCCCAGAGCCACCGCTCCGCCATTCACATTGACGCGATTCATATCAAGCCCCAGTTCGCGGATCACGCCGAGCGCCTGTACAGAGAAGGCCTCATTCAGTTCGTAGAGATCGACTTCGTCTTTCTTCCAGCCCGTCTTCTCCCAGATCTTATGCACCGCTCCCACCGGAGCCATCATCACCCACTTCGGCTCAACTCCGCTGGTCGCCTGCGCGACGATGCGGACCATTGCCTTGGCGCCGAGTTCTTTCGCGCGCGCCGCGCTCGTCACCACCAGCGCCGCTGCTCCATCATTCACTCCCGGAGCGTTCCCCGCTGTCACCGTTCCATCTTTCTTGAACGCCGGTTTGAGCGCGCGCAGGACTTCGATCGTCGTGTCTTCGCGCGGGCTTTCGTCCTTGTCGAAGATCACCGCCGGCTGTCCTTTTTTCTTCGCCGGAATTTCAACCGGAACAATCTGCGCCTTGAATCGGCACTCCCTTTGCGCGGATACCGCTTTGCGGTGCGAGTTGACTGCGAATTCATCCTGCTCTTCGCGAGTGATGCCGTATTTTTCAGCAACGTTCTCGCCCGTCAGTCCCATGTGATAGTCGTTGTAAATATCCCAGAGCCCGTCGTTCACCATCGAATCTACCAGTTGCCCATTGCCCAGCCGGTATCCTTTGCGCGCATTCGGTAGCAGGTAGGGAGCGTTGGTCATCGACTCCATGCCACCCGCAACCACGATCGAGGCGTTGCCGGTCTCGATGGCTTGCGCCGCCAGAGCAACCGCTTTCAATCCCGAGCCGCATACTTTGTTGATCGTCATGGCGCCGACTTCGGGCGCAAGTCCGCCAAACAGCGCCGCCTGACGCGCTGGATTCTGACCGATTCCAGCCGAGACGACGTTGCCCATGATGCATTCATCGACCTGCTTCGGCTCGATGTTCGCGCGCTTCACCGCTTCCCGCACAGCCACCGCACCGATCTGTGGAGCCGTCATGTCGCTCAGACTCCCCTGAAATTTTCCGATCGGCGTGCGGCATCCTGCAATGATCACAACTTCATTTGAACCGGCCATAAGAGCGCTCCTTCAAAATCATCTTCCATTATAGATGGTGGGCAATGAAGAAAAGTCGTTGGTCGTTGGTCATTGTTCGATGGCCGCTGGTCGTTCGGAGTTTTTTCCAACGACTAACGACGAACGACCATCGACCAACACGAAATCCGACGTGTCACGCAAACTTTTTTCTCGCGCGACACGGTGAAGTGACTTTGGTACACCATTGCATGCGCATGTTGTGATCATTTTTTCCTTGACTTCGATCTGCGTTGACTCTATACATTCAACTAGTTGCAACAAAACATCGTTGCGAAATTCCATGAAGAATGGAAAGGGAGAATAGATCCATGGCAACCAAGAAGAAAGCAAAGAAAAAAAGCAGCAAAAAGCACTAAGAACCTGCAACAGGCAACGACAAAGGGGACGCGATGAGCGTCCCCAAAGTTTTTTGCGGCCCGTTTTAATGTAGCACTTAGTGAATGCGTTTCTTCTGCCCAACAGCAACGCTCTTCTCCGTTGCCGGACAAAGATTGCGGTACGGGCAAAACGCGCACTGGTAGCCGGGTTTCGGGTCGAACTTCCCCTCCACGATTGCCGCTGACGCTTTTTTTACCCGCGCTTTCGCTACTTCCAACTCCGCGTCAAGCCGTGTCGTGCATACCGGCGTGTTGTTTTCGAGATTGTAGAGAATGAGGCGGTCCGCGTTTTTACCCAGCTTTTCTTTGGCCGCAATCGCATACAGCGAGAGTTGCAGGCTTTCGTCGGCGTCGTCTTGCGACCAGGGCTTCCCCGTCTTGTAGTCGACGATGGCGACCGTATTCGGCCCCGTGCTATCGATGCGATCCACTCGCCCAGTCACTTTAGTCGACCCTACCTGAAACTCGAACCTGTGCTCGGTCTCCAGAACCTCCGGCCGCGGATTACTGCGAGCCGATTCAAAGAACTGCCGCAACTGATCGATCCCCTGCTTCAAATACAAGTCATACTGATAGCGGTCGGCGATTCCCGCCGCAGTCAGATCAGCCCGAAACATCTCCACCAGATCGTCGTCGCCAATCTCACGCTCATACCGCTGCGCATCGTAGAAAGTGTGCAGGACGCGGTGCATCGCGGCGCCATAATGCAGCGATGCCGGAACGTCGCGCGGCAGATTCCACTCGCGTTCGAGTTTGAAGCGCAGCGGACACCCCTCGTAAGTTTCAATCGACGACGCGCTCAGGCCGGCGGCAAAGCTGGCAGAGGGCGGCATCATCAGCCACATCGCCACATTCGATTTCTGCAGGGCGATCCTCTGTTCTTCTTCCGCGAACAGAGTGTCCTGCACCGCTTCCGCCGGCCGCGTGGCCCAGAACTTTCCATAGACCGGATTGTCCATCAGACCCCGCAAGAATTTGGTCGGCTTCGGATCTTTCTTGCCTTGTCCCTGATTCGCATAAATCGCAAGCGTGTCTTTGGCGCGCGTCATCGCCACGTAGAAAAGGCGGCGCTCTTCTTCTTCATGCAACATCTTGTCGTTTGTCGATGATATCCCCGACCTGCGCAGCTCCGCCGGAAACGCGATGAGCGGCTCGCGATAGGAACTCGGGAACGTGGTAGATGATCCGCGGATGATGGCAACGTGTTTGTACTCGAGTCCTTTGGCGGCGTGCGCGGTCAGCAACTGCACCGCGTCGTCCTCGCTGCGCGGAAGCGGAATCGTGCCATTCGCTTGCACGAAGTAGTCAAGATAATCGAGAAATTCGGCGGGGCTCTCTGTCTCGTTGATGGGCTTTGTGTGCCACACTTCCACAAATTCCACGAACGCCTGAACCAGGTCCGTCCGCTGCAGCCCGAAATGGCGCATGACAAGATTGACCGCATGGTCCGCACGAACTCCGTCCAGTTCTACTTCGCCGTGCAGTCCGTCAATCTTGGCGAGGAGCGCGGGCCCGTTCGGCAAACCTTTAAGCACGCTGCGGAAACCGATCTCGTCTCGCCGCATCGCCTTCATCGCGGCCCGTAACTCCGTTGGGTTGATGCCGAACTGTGGAAGCGCTGCCACGCGAAACAAACTGGCAGCGTCGTTCGGAGACACGGCCGCCGTCAGGCAAGCGATTACGTCGCGGACCTCGGGCGTATCGAGCACGTCCAGGCCTTCGATAGAAAACGGGATGCCGCGCTCGGCAAACTCGTGGACCAATTCCGCGCGATGGCTGTGAATGCGCGACAGCACCGCGAAGTCGCTCCAACGGCAACGCTGCTCTTTGCGTTTTTTCTGAATGCGCCCCGCCAAGTCGGCAGCCTCGCCCTCTTTATTTCCCCAAGTAACAATTTCAACCAGTGGCCCCGCTGCAGTTTCACCCTTTTGTTTCGCCTCTTCGTCACGCAGCGACTCCAGAGGCGTCCGCTGGTACGACATGGCCGGCCCCTTGGGCGCAGATGTTTGCTCGAACACCGGCGGGTTGTCGTTCACAATCCCAAAAGCGCAACCCAGAATGTTGCCGAGCGAACGGCGGTTTTTTCCGAGAACGACGATTTGCGCTTCGGGAAATTTGTTCGCAAACAAAGTGAATGCCTCACTCGAAGCTCCGCGAAACTGGTAGATCGCCTGATCGGGGTCGCCCACGGCAAAAACGTTCTGCACAGATCCTTCTGGTTTCGAATCGTCTGGCTTCGATCCGGCGAGAAGCGAAAGTATCTCGACCTGGGCGTAGTTCGCGTCCTGAAATTCATCTACCAGCAGAAAGCGGGTGCGCCTTCGCATCTCATCGGTCAGAGCGGGATTGTCTTTCAGCAATTGATAGGCGTTGGTAATCATGTGGCCGAAGGTGCCGAGGTTTTTCTCCTGCAGCATTCTTTCCACCATGGCGAAAACGCGCGCAATTTCCTGGCAGCGCCCCAGGACCTCCTCGGCTTCCATCTCTCCCTGTTTCTTCGAGCGGGCCACACGAGGCAGCGGGAATTCGCCGCGTTCCAGACCCGCGACATATTCGCCGTATTGTTCAGGGCCAACCAGCTCGTCCTGGCACCGGCGCATGAACTCCAGCAGGCTGTCGAGGAATTGTCCTACATTGGCTGCACGCACAAAATGCTTGAGACGCAAATCGCGGATGCGGCGTCGCAAAAACACCCACAGGTCCTTTTCGTCGAGTACTCGAAAACCAGCCCCGTTCTTTTGCAGCAGTTCGTTGCACCACGCGTGAAAGGTGCAGGCCTGCAGGCCGTCGATCGAAGTGCCCTTCAATATCCGGCGCACGCGGTCTGACATCTCTGCCGCGGAATTGTCGGAATACGTAAGCGCAACAATTTCGTCCGGCCGCGCGTGCCCTTCGCGGATCAGATTGGCGATGCGCTCGGTCAGCACCGTCGTCTTCCCAGTGCCGGCGCCGGCAATTACCAGCATTGGGCCGTGCACGTGCTCAATGGCTTGCCGTTGCCGTTCATCGGGAACAATTTTCGTCGCTGGTAATACGATTGAAGCCACTGGGAAGTCTCTAGCGGAGAATATCAGAGCTCGGTTGTGAAAGCCTGTGACCGGCGGACCAAACGGTGGTGCGCTCGACTTCCTCAAGCAGACTTAGCTTAGCGCTTCCATCGCCAGCGCCGTCGCCACAATCGCCGCGGTTTCGGCACGAAGAATTGTTTTGCCCAGCGAGGCTGCGAGCCATCCGGTTTCGTGGAACCAGCTTAGCTCCCCGTCTGCCCATCCACCTTCAGGGCCCACGGCGAGCGTGACTTCGATGGGTCGCGCTTGCAGCACGTCTCGCAACCGATTGTTCTCTTCCAATCCCGCCAGAGATTCGTCGAGAACCACGCGCGTCAATGTGTCAGCCGGCAGCGCACCGGCAATATCTTTCAATTTGACCGGAGCGACAATCTCCGCCGCCGCTGCTCGCCGTGATTGTTCGCTCGCCTGCCGAACCATCCGCTGCCATCGCTCATGCCTCTTCCCCGCGGCTGCCGCCAGATGCGCATCCGTACGCCGCGCAATCACCGGGACGATCCGCGCAACCCCAATCTCGGTACACTTCTCGATCGCCCACTCCATGCGGTCGAACTTGAAGATGGCAAGCGCCAGCGTGATCGTCGGGGCCGGCCATAGTCCGGCCTTTATCGCACGGTGCGGCTTTGCGTCCAGTGCGAATTCCACGCGGTCATAGGAGATCGTCGTAATCGTCCCACGTCGAATTTCCTCATCGCCGGTCGCAATGTCAAACTCCTGACCGATTTCAGCCCGCAGAACACGGGCGAGATGGGATGCATGTTCGCCGGTCAGAGCCGCGGTGTTTCCGTCGACCTCGTCGGCAATCCAGCGGCGGCGTGTCATGAGCGCAGGTCTTGGGTGTCAGGTCTTAGGTATCAGGTCTTAGGTCTCGGGAACCAGGTCCCAGGCAGATCCCGATGGATTTGAGCACCACTTAGCCCGAGATCTGAAACCTAAGACCTAAGACCTAACACCTGAGAGCTGCCCTAAACAAACATGTCCTTCACGCGTCCCAACAGCGAGCGGTGCTGCGGCTTGTTCTCGACTGGAGACAACTCGGCCAGTTCCGCCAGCAGCTCACGCTGACGCTTGTTCACCTTCGCCGGCGTCTGGATTCGCACCTCGACGTAGAGATCGCCCTTGCCGTGGCTGTTCAGGATGGGCACGCCTTTATTGCGGATCCGAAACGACGCTCCCGACTGCGTGCCCTCCGGCACTTTGAGTTTGTGCTCGCCTTCCAGTGTCGGCACCATGATCTCCGTGCCCAGCGCGGCTTGCGGAAACGAAATCGGAACCACGCAATGCAGATCGTTGCCCTCACGCTCAAAGAACGCGTGCTCCTTCACGTGTAGCACAATATACAAATCGCCGGCCGGACCGCCGAATGCGCCTGCTTCTCCCATGCCGGTGAACCGGATTCGCGTGCCGTCTTCCACTCCTGCAGGAACTTTGGCCTCGACCACGCGTTCGCGCATCAAACGGCCCTCGCCTTTGCACTTCGGGCACGGATCGGTGATCACGCTGCCCGCACCCTGGCAGGTTGGACAGGTTCGAGCAATGCTGAAAAATCCCTGCTGATATCGCACCTGCCCGCGTCCATTGCACGCCCGGCAAGCCACCGGAGCTTTACCCGGCGCAGCACCCGCACCGCGGCACGCATCGCAAGCTTCATGGCGTCGCACGCT